>NZ_JAWSTH010000136.1:0-14888 GCF_033542075.1 Conexibacter stalactiti | reverse complement strand
GCCGGGCCGTGCGAACCGCGGCCGGGCGGCGCTGCCCTCGGCGCGCGAGGCGCCGCGCGCGACGAGGCGCTCGGCCCCACGCGCACCCGTCTCGGCAGCGAGCGCCGCCCCGCCGACGAGCAACGTCGTGAAGAGCGCGCCGCGCAGCCGGCTCGGCGCGTGGATCCGCCGCTCCAGCGCGAGCGCGACACGGCCGAAGCCGGCGACCGGATGAAAGCGGCGCGGGTCGCCGAGCGCGAGGTCGACCGCCCAGCCGGCGGCGAGCGCAGAGCCGGTCACGCCACAGCCTCCACCACATTGGGGTGTCTTCCCGCCAGCTCCAGCGGGCAGTTCGTGCGTGTGATCGTCCAGCGGCCGTCGTGGGCATGCAGCTCGGTGACGGCGAGCGGGGCGACGTCGATGCGCCAGAAGGCGTCGAGCGGAGCGCCGAGCGCGTGCACGAGCGCCGCTTTCACGACGCCGCCGTGGGTGATCGCGAGCGTCGCGCCGTCGTCGGATGCCTGCTCGTCGAGCCAGCCGGCGACGCGCGCGGCGAAGGCGCGCAGGCTCTCGCCGCCGTGCGGCGCGGCGTCGGGATCGCCCATCCACATGCCGACCGCGGAGGGATCCTCGGCATGCAGATCGGCGAGCGAGCGGCCGGCCCATGCGCCGAAGTCGCACTCGGCCAGCCGCGCGTCGACCCGCGGCGTCAGCTCCGCGGCGGCGGCCGTCTGGGCACAGCGCAGCGCGGGGCTGGCGAGCAGGTCGATCCGGGGCGCCGGATCGTCGGCCCCGCCGCCGGTGCTCCGGCCGCGCTCGGCCAGTCCAGCGAGCCCGGCGGCCAACGCGCCGGCCCCCTCCTCGATCGGCTCGTCGGCGGGGAAGGCGGCGGCGCGGGTCGCGCTCGTCGCGGCGTGACGCACGAGCAGCAGCCGCTTCACGACGCCGGCACGCGACGGGCGGGCGCGTGGGCGCACCGACCGGACGGCGGTGACGGAGACGTGCGGTGCATCGACGAGACCTCCTCGGGATCCAGCGTCCCGACCGTGGAAGGATTGCGGCGGTTGAGTTCCTGACTTCCGGCGGTTGAGACCGGACACAGTGGCGCGACCGTCCCGGATTCGAACCGGGTTCCTCGCACCGCCACGCTGACGCGGCGCATCGTACCGCCTGGGACGTTGCGTCCGTCGTTGCGGCGACCGTTGCGGCGAGGCGTGACTCCTGTGCACGGACAGGTCTAGGCTGTCGAGCCGTGAGCAGCGACCCGCGCCCTCCGCGCCCGGCGACGCCGGCCGGCTTCGACCCCTCGCGCGCCGCCGAGCGCGCCGCCGACCCGACCGGGTGGCGCTTCCCCGAGGCCGAGCGCGCGAGCGTCTACCGCGTGATCGCCGGCCGGCGCGACATCCGCCGCTTCCGCCCCGACCCGGTCCCCGAGGACGCCCTTGAGCGGATCCTCGCCGCCGCTCACCAGGCGCCGTCGGTCGGGCTGATGCAGCCGTGGCGGCTGATCGTCGTGCGCGAGCTGGAGACGAAGCTGGCGCTGCGGCGCCTGGCCCAGCGCGAGCGGCTGCGCCAGGCCGGCAAGTTCCCCGACCGCACGAGCCACTTCCTCGACCAGAAGATCGAGGGGATCGTCGAGGCGCCGCTGGGGATCTGCGTCTGCTGCGACCACGGCGAGCCCGGCGCCGAGGTGCTCGGCCGCGGCACGATCCCGGAGACCGACGTCTACAGCGCCGCGTGTGCGATCGAGAACCTGTGGCTGGCGGCGCGCGCCGAAGGGCTCGGGATCGGCTGGGTCTCCTTCTACCGCCCCGACGACCTGCGCTCGCTGCTTGAGATCCCCGCGCGCGTCGACCCGATGGCGTGGCTCTGCGTCGGCTGGCCCGACGAGCGCCCCGTCCGCCCCGGCCTCGAAGCGGCGGGGTGGTCGTCGCGCATGCCGCTCGCGGACGTCGTGATGGAGGAGCGGTGGCAGGAGTCCGCGCCGCCATCCGCGCAAGCCGCGCCCGCAATTGCGCAAGCCGCGCCGGACCGAGCGGCCGCGATCGCGGCCCGCGACCGCTCCGACCAGCTCGCGAAGCCGACCGGCTCGCTCGGCGCACTGGAGACGCTGATCGAGCGGTGGGCGTCGATCACCGGCGCGCCGCCGCCGTCGCGCCCGCGCGCCGGCGTGCTCGTCGCGGCCGCCGACCATGGCCATGTCGTCCACGGCACGTCGCTGTTCGACGCCGCCGTCTCGGCGCAGGTGGCGGGTGCGGCCGCGCGCGGGCAGAGCGCCGTCGGCGTGCTCGCCCGGCGCGACGGCCACGAGCTGCTGATCGCCGACGTGGGACTGGTCGCGCCGACGCCGGAGGGTGTCCGTGCCGCCAAGCTCGCGTCCGGCACCGCCGACATGACGGCCGCGCCCGCGCTGACCGAGGCGCAGCTCGACGCGGCGCTCGCGCTCGGCGCCGCGCTCGCAGGCGAGCTCGCCGACCAAGGGGTCGACTGCCTCGCGCTCGGCGAGATCGGGATCGGCAACACCGCCACGACCGCCGCGCTCGCAGGAGCGCTGCTCGGTGCCGGCGCCGCCGTGACCGTCGGCCGCGGCACCGGCCTCGACGCCGCCGGCCTGGAGCGAAAGCGCGCGGTCGTCGACGCGGCGCTGGCGCGGGCCGCGGCCGTGGGCGTCGCTCCCGTAGAAGCCGCGCCGGCCGATTCCGCGCCGGCCGATTCCGCGCCGGCCGATGCCGCCCGCGCCAGCGACGCCGCCCGGCGGCTCGACCCCCGCACCGCCCTCCTCGAAGTCGGCGGCCTCGAGCTGGCGGTGCTCGCGGGCGCCACCGCCGAGGCGGCGCGGCGACGGCTGCCGGTGATCCTCGACGGCTACGCGGTCGCGACCGCGGCGCTGGCCGCGGTCGGGCTCGACCCCGCCGTCGCGGAGTCGCTGATCGCCTCGCACCGCTCCGCCGAACCGGGCCACGCGCTCGTGCTCGCGGAGCTGGGGCTGGAGCCGCTGCTCGACCTGCGACTGCGGCTCGGCGAGGCATCCGGCGCGCTGCTGGCGCTGCCGGTGATCGCCTCCGCCGGCGCGCTCCACCGCGAGATGGGCACGTTCGCCGAGGCCAGCATCGACGGGCCGCGATGAGCGAGGCCGACGCGCCGCCCAAAGCGGCGGCGGCCACCGGCCCAGCCCGCCGCACCCTCGGCGACGCCGCGCTGGCGATCTCCTTCCTCACGCTCCTCCCCCTCCCCGAACGCGCCTTCGCCGGTGGCAGCATGCGCCGCGCGGCCGGCTGGTTCCCACTCGTCGGGGTCGCGATCGGGGCGTTCGCGGGCGGCGTCCGCGCCGCCGCCGAATCGCTCGTCGGCGCCGGCCCCGCCACCGTGCTGGCGTTGATCGCGCTCGTCGCGGCGACCGGCGCACTGCACCAGGACGGCCTCGCCGACTGCGCCGACGGGCTCGGCGTGCGCGGCGATCGCGAGCGCCGCCTCGCGGTGATGCGCGACTCGGCGATCGGCACCTTCGGGATGCTGGCGCTGCTCGGCTGGGGGCTGCTCGCCTTCACGACGCTGGCGCCGCTCACGAACGCCGACGTCCTCACCGCGCTGATCGCCGCCGCGAGCCTCGGCCGCGCCGCCGCCCTCGCGCACGCGACCGTCACCCCGCCGGCCCGCCGCGACGGGCTCGGCGCCGGCTTCACCGTCCCCACCGCCGCGCTCGCCGCCGGGATCGCGACCGCCGCCGTCGCGACCGCCCTCGTCACCCGCGACCTGGCCGACACGCTGCTCGCGCTCGCCGCCGCCGCGCTCGCGACCGCCGCCGTCACCGCCTGGTCACGCCGCACGCTCGGCGGCCGCACGGGCGACACGCTCGGCGCGACCGTCGCGCTGACCGAGGTCGCCGTCCTGCTCGCGCTCGCCGCCGCCTGGACCTGAAGCGCCCGCCGCGAAACGCGGAGGTTCTCCGTGCCGAGGCTGCGCGCAGGCGCCACGCTCCCCACCGCCACGGCGGCCCGCTGATAGCGTCGCGCAACCACCCGGATCGAGGAGCACTGCGCATGGCCATCGACGAGCAGCAGCCCGACGGCAGAGACCTGACCTTCGCCGAGCGCTACTTCACGCAGCCGGCGCCCGTGCGAGAGATGCCCGAGCACAGCCGCGACCCGCGCGTGGCCTTGTCGGTGCTGGAGTCGGAGATGCTGCTCGACGGCGACCCCGCGAAGAACCTCGCGACGTTCGTGACGACGTACATGGAGCCCGAGGCCCGCTACGTCATCGAGAACAACCTCCACCGCAACTGGATCGACCACGCCGAGTATCCGCGCACGGCCGAGATCGCCAACCGCTGCGTGCGGATGCTCCACCACCTCTTCCACGGCGTGCACTGCCCGGAGGTGCCCGGGACCGCGACCGCCGGCTCCTCCGAGGCCGTGATGCTCGGCGCGCTGGCGATGAAGTGGCGCTGGAAGAACGCGCGCGAGAAGGCCGGCAAGCCGGTCGACAAGCCCAACCTCGTCTACGGCGCCGACGTGCACGTCGTGTGGGACAAGTTCTGCCGCTACTTCGACGTCGAGCCGCGCCAGGTCAACCTTCCGAGAGGGCGCTACACCGTCGGCCCCGACGACCTCGCGCCGCAGATCGACGAGAACACGATCGGGGTCGTCGCCGTCGTCGGCACGACCTTCACCGGCGAGTGCGACGACGTCGCCGGGATCGACGCGATGCTGAGACACCTCGCCAGCACGAGAGGGCTCGACGTGCCGATGCACGTCGACGCGGCCTCCGGCGGCTTCGTCTTCCCCTTCAGCCACCCCGAGTTCGAGTGGGACTTCCGCCTCGACACGGTCAAGTCGATCAACGTCTCCGGCCACAAGTTCGGGCTCGTCTACCCCGGCGTCGGCTGGCTTGTCTTCCGCGACGAGAACCAGCTGCCCGAGCAGCTCGTCTTCTACGAGGACTACCTCGGCGAGCGCGACGCGACCTTCACGCTCAACTTCTCCGGCAGCTCCGCCTTCATCCTCGCGCAGTACTACAACTTCGTCCGCTACGGGCGCCAGGGCTACGCCTCGCTCGTGCGCGCGATGGACAGAAACTCCGACGCGCTGACGGAGCGGCTGGCGGCCGAGGACGCGCTCGAGCTGGTCGGCGGCGAGCCGCGGCTGCCGCTCGTGATCGCGAGAGTGCGATCGGACGAGGACTTCACCGGCACCGACCTCGTCGCCGAGCTGGCCCAGCGGCGCGCCTGGATGGTGCCCGCCTACCAGCTGCCGCCCGACAACGACGACCAGCAGATCATCCGCATCCTCGTGAAGGTCAACCAGTCACGCGAGCTGGCTGACGCGCTCGCCGACGACATCTCCGCCTCGATCGCCGACCTGCGCAGAAGGGCAGCCGGCCACCACGTGCACAAGAGAGTCCACAGAGGCCATGGCTATTAGGAGGCGGCCCGCCGCACCATCTCCTCGACCTCCACGAGCTTGATCCGGGGACGTCCGTGCGGCTCCCCGGCCGCTCTCTCGTGCAGGTCGATCGCGTTCCAGCCGTCCCACGAGACGACGGCCGGGACGCGCTCGCGCAGCCAGCGCTCGATCGCGTCGGAGTCGGCGCGCGCCCACAGCAAGCCCGCCTCGCGATCCTCCAGCACGCGCGCGACCGTCTCGTTCGCGCACTGCTTGTTGGTGCCGATCACGCCGCTGGGGCCGCGCTTGACCCAGCCGGTCACATAGGTGCCGGGCGCGACGCGACCGGCGTCGTTGGCGACCAGCCCGCGCGCCGGCACGAACGGCAGCCCGTCGAGCGGGCGGCCACGGTAGCCGATCGCGCGCAGCACGAGGCCGCAGGGGATCGTCTCCTCCGCGCCCGTCGGCTCGAACCGCGCGGCGCCGCCGTCCGTACCGGCCACGCGTCGGTTGACCGCGACGCGCAGGCCGCTCACCGCGCCGTCCGCATCCCGCTCCACCGCCAGCGGCGTGCGCAGAAATCTCAGGACGACCCGGTGTGAGGCGCCCCGTGTCCCCAGCGCCGCGTATTCGCGCAGGATCTCGATCCGCCGCGGCACCGCTGAGCCGGGATCGGCCTGCTCGGCAGCGAAGGCGGCCGCGGCCGCCGCGTCGAACGCCAGATCGTCAGCGGCGACGACCGGCTCGGCGCGCGCGAGCGAACCCAGCTCCAGCAGCTCCGGGTTCGTGAAGGCGGCCTCGAGCGGCCCGCGGCGGCCGAGCACGACGACCTCGCGCACCTGCGCGCGCGCCAGCGCCGCCAACGCGTGGTCGGTGGTGTCGGTCGCAGACAGCTCCTCCGGCTCCAGCACGAGCATCCGCGCGACGTCGAGCGCGACGTTGCCGTTGCCGATCACGACCGCGCGCTCGACCTGCAGCGGGAAGTCGTGTGCGGTGTGCGCCGGGTGGCCGTTGTACCAGCCAACGAACTCGGTCGCCGCATGCGAGCCGGGCCCGTCCTCGCCGGGGATCCCGAGCGCGTTCGCGTCCGGCGTGCCGACGGCGTAGACGACCGCCGCGTAGCGCTCGGCCAGCTCGGCGACGGTCACGTCGCGGCCGACCTCGACGCCGCCGAAGAAGCGCACGCCGGGCCGTCTGGCGATCTTGTCGTAGACGCGCGTGACGGCCTTGATCTTCGGATGGTCGGGCGCGACGCCGGCGCGCACGAGCCCGAACGGCGTCGGCAGCGCGTCATAGAGGTCGACCTCGAAGCCGGCCGCGCTCAGCTCGCCGGCGGCGTAGAAGCCCGACGGCCCCGCGCCCACGACCGCGGCGCGCAAGGCGGAACCCTCACCCACGACCAGCGAAGAAGTCGGCGTTGAGCTGCGCGAAGGCCGACCATCTCTCCGGCAGCTGGTCGTCGGGGAAGGGCGCGTTGACCGGGCACGACTCGGTGCACGCGTTGCAGTCGATGCACTCGGTCGGGTCGATGTAGAGCTGCTCGACCGAGGCCCAGTCAGCGTCCTCCTTCAGCGGCTGGATGCAGTCGACGGGGCAGACCTCGACGCAGGAGCCGTCCTTCTGGCCGATGCACGGCTCCGCGATCACGTACGCCATCAGTCGCCTCCCAGGGGGCGCAGGAAGGCGCGGCCGGGCGCGGCCTCGGAGCCGCGCAGCGGGATCGGCAGCGCGACCAGCTCGTAGTGGCCGTCGGCGACGTCGAGCAGGTCGGCGCATTCGAGGATCACGACGCCGGCGCCGCAGAGCACGTGGTGGGACTCCCAGCGGTCGGTGCGGGTCGGGCCGTCGATCGTGAGGAAGTCGATCCCGACCAGCCGCACGCCGCGGTCGACCAGCAGCCGCGCGCCGTCGGGCGCGAGGCCGGTCCACGTCGCGGGCTTCTCCGCGGCGCGCAAGGCGCCGTCGGCCGAGGCCGAGTTGGCGGTGCGCAGCAGCACGCGCTCGTCGCCGTGACCGAGGCCGGCGGCTTCCAGGTCGGCGGCCGTCACGTCGCCCTCGACGCCGCTGAGGTCGAGCACGCGCGCCGGTCCGGCGAAGACGTCGAGCGCGATCGCGTCGATCGTCGCGCCGCCCGCGATGTAGTGCGCGGGCGCGTCGAGGTGAGTCCCCGTGTGCGAGCCCATCAGCCAGCGCGTGACGTTGCAGTTGTTGCCGCCCGCGAGCGACTCGACGACCGTCACCTCCGGGCTGCGGCCCCAGTGCAGCATCTCCGGCGCGACCTCCACCGAGATGTCGATCGGCGCACCCGCGCCCGCCGCCCCGCCGCTCGCCGGCACCAGCACCACTCGCGCCGGCGCCGCCTCGGCGCCGCGCAGCTTCAGCGGCAGGCAGATCAGCTCGTGCTCGCCGGCCGACACCGCGCGCAGATCGACCGACTCGATCACGACGACGTCGGCGCCGTTCAACACGGCGTGGGCGTCGAAGGTCGCCTCGCGCGCCGGCGACTCGACCGTCAGGTAGTCGACGCCGAGCACGCGCACCCCGCGCTCCACCAGCAGCGCCGCGGCGTCGGGCGCGAGACCGACCCACTCGTCGGCCTTGTCGGACTCCTGCAGCGGCCCGGCCGAGTTGGTCGTCTTCAGCAGCAGCCGCTCCGGCGCGCCGCCGTCCCCCAGCAAAGCCACCAGATCCGCCGCGTCGATCTCACCCGTGACAGCGGTCAGGTCGAGCACCGTCGCCGGCCCGACGAGCAGGTCGAGCGGCAGCGCCTCGATCGCGTCGGCGCCGTCGCGCAGATGCAGCGGCGCCTCGACGTGCGTGCCGGCGTGGGCGCTCAGCAGCCAGCGTGAGACGTCGGCCGCGTCGCCGCCGGCGATCGTCTCGACCATCGTCTTGACCGGCCGCGGGCCGCCGTGGAGCATCGCCGGGTGAACGGGCAGGGACACATCGATCATGGGGACTCCGTCCTCAGAAGAGCTGGAAGTACTCGCGCTGCTCCCAGTCGCTGACCGCCGCGAGATAGCGGTCGACCTCGAACTGCTTGAGCGCGATCACGTAGTCGACGAACGACTGGCCGAAGCGCTCAGCGAAGGCGGCGTCGCCGCGCAGCTCCGCGAGCGCCTCCATCAGCGAGCGCGGCAGTTGCTGCGCCTGCACGCGGTAGGGGTCGGCGGTCGGCGCCGGCGGCTCCAGCTCGCGGTCGACGCCGTCGAGGCCGCTGACCAGCTGGGAGCCGATGTAGAGGTAGGGGTTGGCGGCCGGCTCGCCGGAGCGGTTCTCCAACCGCGTCGCGCGGTCGCCCGGGCCGCCGACGACGCGCACCATCGCGCCCTTGTTGTCCTCGCCCCAGACGATCCGGTCAGGCGCCAGCGACAGCGGCCGGTAGCGCTTGTAGCCGTTGATCGTCGGGGTCGTGAAGACCGCCGCGGCGCGCGCGTGCGTCAGCAGGCCGGCGAGGTAGCGGCGCCCCATCTCCGACAGCCGCTCGCCCGATCCGGCCGGCGCCATGAAGGCGTTCTCGCCGTCGGCGAGCCCGCGCAGCGACTGGTGCAGATGCCAGCCGCTGGAGGCGAGGTCGGGGAAGGCCGGGCGGCACATGAAGGTCGCGTGGTAGCCGTGGCGACGGCAGAGCTGCTTGACCGCGCTGCGGCAGAGGACCATGTCGTCGGCAGCCTTCAGCGCCCGCTGCGGCGCGAACGTCAGCTCCAGTTGCGACGGGCCGAACTCGTGCTCGATCGACAGCAGCGGCAGCCCGAGCGCGACGAGCCCGTCGCGCAGGAACTGCACGACGTCGTCGAGCGGATCGATCGCGTCCTCCAGCAGCAGCTGGTAGCCGCGGCTGACCGGTCCGACCTCCGGCGGCGAGCCCGGCTGGCCGACGTCGGCGTGGGTCAACGGCGCGCCGTCGGCCTTGAAGACGTGGAACTCGATCTCGAGCCCGACGACGAGGTCGTAGCCGCGCAGCGCGAGGTCGTCGAGCTGGTTCTTCAGCAGGTGGCGCGTCGAGTACGGGACCGCGCGGCCGTCGGGGAAGTGGATGTCGCACAGCACCCAGGCGGTGCGCGGCGCCCACGGCAGCACGCGGAAGGTCGTCGGGTCGGGGATCAGCAGCATGTCGCCGGCCCCCTCCATCTCCTCCATGCCGACGCCGCCGCCCTCCTCGAAGACGGAGTAGATCGTCTTGCAGGCGGTGTCCTTGACGACGAGCGTCGAGGGCGCGGTCGTGCCGCCGCGCAGCGCGGAGGCGAACGCCTCGCGCGTCAGCGTCTTGCCGCGCAGCAGGCCGTGCTGGTCGGGGAAGGAGAGCCGCACCAGCTCGATCCCGCGCTCGTCGATGACGCGCTGCGCCTGCGCGGCGGCGGCGTACTGCGCGTCGCCCCAGAGGTTGTGGCGCTCGATGAAGCCGGCGCCGCGGCCGGGGCCGGTGCCGAGCAGGTCGAGGACGTGGTCAGACGGCGGCACGCGACCCGCTCCCCGCCCACGGCGAGCGCTCGCGGCGTCTCGCCTCGCCCTCGCGCCAGCCCTCCTGCCAGCTCTCCGCGCGCGCGATCGTGTCGAACGCGAGCGGCCCGGTCAGCGCGGCGGCGCTCTCGGGGTCGATCGCGCGGCCCGGCGTCGGCTTGCCGGCGTCGAAGTCGTCGATCGCGCGCAGCAGCAGACGGCGGTTGGCGGTGACGGCGCGGTCGGAGACGCCCAGTCTCTCGACGCTGCGGTCCTGGATCGGCCCCATCGACTCGACCGCCCACTGGTCGTGGACGTTGATGTCGAGGCCCATCCCGGTGTAGGTGAGCGTCGCCTGCTCGGTCGCGTCGAAGCCCCAGTTGTTGCCGCGGTTGCGGATCGGGCGGAAGTCGGGCTGCGTGACCTCGGTGATCCGCTGCTGCCAGAGCGTCTCCTTGTCGGTCTGCTCGGCGAAGTCGTAGAGGATCATGTACCAGTAGTGCGTGTGGTCGTCGATCGGGACGTGCCACTGCGCGAAGACCTTCGAGTTGCCGAACGGGACGACGAAGGCGTTGGGGAACATCAGGTTCGTGATCCGCACGTGGCGGATCTGCTCGTTCAGCTCGCGCACGGCGAAGACGCGCAGGCCGTACTCCGTGTTCTCGACCTCGATGTCGGGGCGGAAGTTCTCGCCGACGAGCGCTGAGAGCGTTCTGTCGGTCCCCTCGACCAGCTCGGCGAACTGCTGGCCGTAGGTCTCGCGCGGGTCCTCGTCGAGGAAGCGGTGCAGGAAGGAGACGTGGCTGGGGTCGATCCCGCCCTCGACGCCCTGCAGCCAGTTGCAGTCCCACAGGCCCTTGAACGCGAAGGTGTAGGCGTCGGGCGCGATGAAGCAGTCGTAGTCGGGGAACGGCGGCGGGTCGCCGCCGCCGAGGTAGGCGAAGACGATCCCGTTGCGCTCCTGCACCGGGTAGGACGCGTGTCTGATCTTCGTGTGGAAGCGGCTGTGCTCGGGCTCAGCCGGCTGCTCGATGCATCTGCCCTCGCTGTCGTAGAGCCAGCCGTGGTAGAGGCAGCGCATGCCGCACTCCTCCAGCCGGCCGTAGGCGAGGTCGACGCCGCGGTGGGCGCACCAGCGGCCGATCAGGCCGTAGGAGCCGTCGCCCTTGCGGAACAGCACGAGGTCCTCGCCGAGCAGCCGGACCGGCTTGACGGGCCGTCTCTCGTCCAGCTCGGCGACGAGCGCCGCCGGCTGCCAGTAGGCCCGCATCAGGCCGCCGCAGGGCGTGCCCGGATCGGTCTGGGTCAGCTTCTCGTTGTCTTCACGCGAGAGCACGCCGCGCCTCCGTTCTGGATCCCAAACTCATCCTCATGGATCCAACCCTACCGGATGCGGATGCGGGCGTCGAGGCGGACGACAGGCGCGTCATTCCCCGAACAGCGCCCGCCGGACGTTGTCGGTGCTGATCATCGTCAGCACCTCCTGCTCGATCCCCGCCGCCAGCGCGGCCTGCGCGAACTCCTCGAAGACGAACGTCAGGCCGGGGCCGCCGAAGGCGTGCTGGTGGGAGCGCTGGCTGACGTCCTGCGACAGCAGGATCCGCTCGGCGTAGCCCAGCTCGACCAGCGCGCGCAGGTAGTCGACCCGCCGCCCCAGCTCGGCCGCGTTGACGGCGCCGCCCGCCTTCACGGCCATCATGCAGTCGTACTCGATGTAGACACCGCGCTTGAGCAGGTCGATCGAGTAGTCGAGCGACTTGACCGTGTCGGTGTGGCCGATCACGATCCGCTCCGGCGCGACGCCCTCCTGCTGCAGGACGTCGATCTGGATCTCGGCCGTCGGGAAGGTCGGCGCGTGCGTGGAGACCATCACGCCGGCGCGCGCGGCGGCGCGACCGGAGGCGCGGAAGGAGCGCTCCTCGCGCGCGGTCACGTACGGCAGGTCCGAGGCGACCTCGCCGACGAAGCCGGCGCGCACCCCGCCGCAGCCGGGGATGCCCTCCTCGAGGTCGGCGATCAGGTACTCGGCGAACTGCTCGGTGAAGGTGCGATCGACCCAGTCGACGTCCATGTAGTGCTCGAAGTAGTGACCGGTGCCGAGCACGACGGTGACGCCGGTCTCCTCCGCCATCGCCTTCGTCGCCAGCACGTTCGCGACCGAGCGCGAGCCGGTGACGGGGTTCTGCAGCTGGCGCACCGGGTCGCGCTCGAAGTAGACCGGCGCCGCCCAGTTGCTCAGCTCGCCATTGGTGACGTCGAGCAGCGTCCGCCCGCCGGCGTCGCGGAAGCGCTCGATGTCGGCCTTGCGCTCCTCCCAGACGGTCATGTAGCCGTCACGCGGCTCGGTCGGCGACATGTTGATGAAGACGTGCTCGTGCGGCAGCGCCAGCCCCACGTCGTCCGGACCGATCGGACCCGTCACCGACTGCACCGTGTTCAACATGCCAAGCGTTCCTCTCGTCGCCGTGATCAGCACGCGGTAGGCTACGGCCAGACGGGATCCAAAACAACCTAGGAAGGATCCAAACTCAGATGGCGATCCACACCGTGCTGGGAGCGATCGAGCCGGCCGAGCTGGGCCCGACGTCGATGCACGAGCACATCCTCAGCAACCTCAGCGTCTGGGCGAAGGAGCCGACCGACCCGGTCCCCGCGCACGACACGCTCCATCCCGGGATGCTCGGCTACCTGCGCTGGAACGCGCTCTCGGTCCCCGAGAACCTGGTCCTGCACGACCCCGAGGTCGCGATCGCGGAGCTGCGCGCCGTCCACAGAGCGGGCGGCAGCGCGATCGTCGAGCTGACGCTGGAGGGGATGGGCCGCCGCCTGGAGGAGCTGCCGCGGATCTCACGCGAGAGCGGCGTCCACATCCTCGTCGGCTGCGGCTGGTACGTCGAGGAGCTGCAGCCCGAGCGCGTCCGCGGCGCCGACGTCGACACGCTCGCCGCCGAACTGCTGCACGAGCTGGAGCACGGCATCGGCGAGAGCGGCATCCGCCCCGCCCTGATCGGCGAGATCGGCACCAACAACCCGCCGACCGACGCCGAATGGCGCGTCCTGCGCGCCGCCGGCCGCGCCGGCGCCGAATCGGGCGCCGCGGTCAACGTCCACCTCTCCTGGCGCGGCCAGGACGGGCTCGCCGTCGTCGAGGCGCTGCTGGCCGAGGGGATGCCGGCCGACCGGATCATCTTGAGCCACATGGACGAGGTGCTCGACCGCGCCTACCACGCGGCCGTCGCGCAGACCGGCGCGATCCTCGAATACGACACCTTCGGCTCCGACTTCCTCTACAGAGGCCCAGGCGTGCGCAACCCCAGCGACGTCGAGCGGCTCGACATGGCGACGTGGCTGCTGTCGGAGGGATACGGGAGACAGCTCGTGATCGCCTGCGACACGTGGGCGCAGGCCAACCTGCTGCACATGGGCGGCTACGGCTACGAGCACCTCTTCCGCCGCATCGCGCCCGCACTGACCGACTACTGCGGCGCCGACGAGGCGACGTTGAAGGCGATCCTCGTCGAGACACCGCGACGTTTGCTCGATCGCTGACTTTTGGATCCAATCCGATTACTGTAGGATCCACTCATGCCGATCACGCTCCATGACATCTCGGTCCCCGTCGGCCCTGGGATGCTCCACTACGGGCGCCAGCCCGAGAAGACGATGGTCGAGTCGATCGCCAATGGCGACGACGGCAACGTCAGCCGCTGGCTGATCGGCTCGCACACCGGCACCCACCTCGACGCGCCGGCCCACTTCCGCGACGGGATGGCGACGATCGAGCAGCTGCCGGTCGAGCTGATGGTCGGCCCCGCGCGCGTGCTCGACCTGACCTTCGTCGAGGGCAGCGAGGTCGGCGCCGACGACCTGCTGAGAGCGGGCCTCGGCGACGACGAGCGCGTGCTGCTGAGAACGCGCAACTCGACCGGCGCGCTGCGCGAGACGGTCAAGTCGCCGTGGGTCGGGATCGACGCCGCCGCGGCCGAGCTGCTGCTCGAGCGCGGCGTCAGACTGGTCGCGATCGACTACCTGACGATCGACTCGCCGGCCGGCGAGACCGGCTGGCCGGTCCACAACATCCTCTGCCCCGCGGGCGTCTGCATCCTTGAGGTCGTCGACCTGTCGGCGGTCGAGGCCGGCGAGTACACGCTCGCGGCGCTGCCGGTCAAGCTGGTCGGCAGCGAGGCCGCGCCGGCGCGGGCGGTGCTGATCGAGGGACTGGTGGAAGCGGCGTGACGCGCACCGCGAGCATCGCGGCGCCCCACCCCGCCGCCGTCGAAGCGGCTCGCGCGGCGTGGGCCGAGGGCGGCAACGCGCTCGACCTCGCCGTCGCCGCGGCGACGGCGCTCGCCGTCGTCTACCCGCATCAGTGCTCGCTCGGCGGCGACCTCGTCGCGCTCGTGCGCGAGCCGGACGGTGCCGTGCAGGCGATCGTCTCGTGCGGCGCCGCGCCGCGGCGGGTCGACGTCGACGCGCTGCGCGCGGCCGGCGAGCGGATGCCGAGCGCCGGCCCGCACCCCGTCACCGTTCCCGGCGTGCTCGCCGGCTGGGAGGCGGTCCTCGACAAGGGCGCCGCGCTGCCGCTCGCCGCGCACGTCCGCCGCGCCGCGACGCTCGCGCGCGACGGCTCGCCGGTCTCCTCCGGCCTCGCCTGGGCGATCGGCTACCGCGCCGACGGGATCGCCGCCGACCCCGGCCTGCGCGAGGTCTTCTCCCCCGGCGGCACGCCGCTGAGCGAGGGCCACCCGCTCCTGCAGCCGCGCCTCGCCGACACGCTCGACGCGATCGCCGACGGCGGTCCCGCCGCGTTGTACGGCGGCGCGATCGGCGCCGCGCTCGCGGCCGGGCTGGAGCAGGCCGGCAGCGCGATGCGGCTCGACGACCTCGCCGCCCACGCAGCCGAGCTGACCGAGCCGCTGACCGCGACCGCGCTCGGCGCCACCTGGCACGTCGCGCCGCCGCCGACGCAGGGCGCGACGCTGCTGGCGATGCTCGCGCAGATCGACGCGAGCGCGCGCGCCGCGGCGGGTGCGGGCGCGGCCGCGCGCCTCTCCCTCGACCGCGCCCGCGCCGCCTCGGCCGCCCGCG
>NZ_JAWSTH010000135.1:0-15104 GCF_033542075.1 Conexibacter stalactiti | reverse complement strand
GTCGCCGTCGCCGCCGCGCTGCCGGTCGCCGCCGCGGGTGCGCTCGCGGCGGTGCTGGCCGCGGGCGGCGGCGCCTCCGGCGGCGGCGAGCAGCCGTCGTCGGGGCGCCGCGGCAGCGAGGTCGTGGAGCGGCGCACGCTGGTCGAGAACGCGACCGTCGACGGCACGCTCGGCTACGACGACCCGCGCCCCGCGCTCGACCGTCTCGGCGGCACGCTGACGTGGCTGCCCCAGACCGGCGCGACGATCCGCCCCGGCGAGCGGCTGTTCGCGGTCGACGGCGAGCCGGTGATCCTGCTCGACGGCCGCGTGCCGGCATGGCGCACGCTGACCAGCGGCGACGAGGGCGCCGACGTGCGCCAGCTGGAGCGCAACCTCGCCGCGTTCGGCTACGACCCCGGCACGGTCGACGACGACTACACGTCGGCGACCGTCGCCGCCGTCAGCGACTGGCAGGAGTCGCTCGGCGTCGCGGAGACCGGGACGGTCGAGCTGGGCGCCGTCGTCTTCCTGCCGGGCGCGCGCCGCGTTGGCGAGGTGACCGGCTCGCTCGGCGGCAGCGGCGGCGGGAACGCGAACGCCGCGTGGGACGGCGGCTCCGGCGGCCTCCAGACGCTCGCCATCGCGGATCCGGGCGGAGCGACGACGACGGTTCCGGCGGAGACGACGCCGCCGGCCGCGACGACGCCGACGGAGACGACCACGACCCCGCCGGCGACGACGCCGACGACGCCGAGAACGACGCCGACGACGCCGAGAACGACGCCGACGACGCCGAGAACGACACCGACGACGCCCAGAACCACGCCGACGACGCCGAGAACGACGCCGACGACGCCGCCTGCCGGGGCGAGCGGCTCCCCGCAGGCGACCCCGTCGATGAGCGGCGGGGGTGGCGGCGACGGCGGCGGCACGCCGAGCGGCGGCGACGGCGGGGACGGGGGCGACGGCGGCAGCGGCGCCGGCAGCGAGGTGCTGAGCACGACCTCGACGCGGCGCGTCGTGACCGCCGACGTCGATGCGGCCGATCAGGGGCTCGCGCGCGTCGGCGGGCGCGCGACGGTCGAGCTGCCGAGCGGCCGCCGCGTGCAGGGCCGGATCGTCGAGGTCGGCACCGTCGTGACGAGCAGCGGCGGCGAGGGCGACGAGGGTGGCGGCGGCGGCGACAGCACGCCGACCCTGCCGGTCACGATCGAGCTGCGCTCGCAGCGCGGCGTCGGTCGTCTCGACGAGGCGCCGGTCGTCGTCGAGCTGGCGCGGACGACGCGCAGAGACGTGCTCGCGGTCCCGGTCGCGGCGCTCGTGGCGCGCGCGGGCGGCGGCTACGCGGTGCGCGTGCGCAGCGGCACGACGACGCGCGAGGTCGCGGTCGAGCCGGGCATGTTCGCCGACGGCTACGTCGAGCTGACCGGCGGCGCCGTGCACGCCGGCGATCGCGTCGAGGTGCCGCGATGAGGCGCCGCGCCGTGCGCGCCGACGCCCCGCCGGCCGACACCACGCGCGGCGACGTTGCGCCCGCCGACGCCGCGCGCGGCTCGTCGGCCGCCCGCAACGCGACGCCGGTGCTGGAGCTCGACGAGGTCACGAAGCAGTACCCGGGGGTGACCGCGCTCGACCGCGTCTCGCTGCGGATCGCCGCCGGCGAGCTGCTCGCGATCGTCGGCCCGTCGGGCTCGGGCAAGTCGACGCTGCTGCAGATCATGGGCACGCTCGACCGCCCGACGAGCGGCCGCGTGCTGATCGAAGGGCGCGACGCGGCCGCCTGCGACGACGGCGAGCTGGCGGCGCTGCGCGCGCGCCGGATCGGCTTCGTCTTCCAGCAGTTCTTCCTGCTCGACGGCGCCAGCGCGCTCGACAACGTCGCCGACGGCCTGCTCTACACCGGCACGCCGCGGTCGCAGCGGCGCGAGCGGGCGCGCGACGCGCTCGACCAGGTCGGCTTGAGCGAGCGCGCCCACCACGTCCCGGCGGCGCTGTCGGGCGGCGAGCGCCAGCGGGTCGGGATCGCGCGCGCGATCGTCGCGCGGCCCGCGATCGTGCTCGCCGACGAGCCGACCGGCGCGCTCGACAGCGCGCGCGGCGCCGAGATCGTCGCGCTGCTGCGGGAGCTGAACGAGCAGGGCACGACGATCGCGGTGATCACGCACGACCGTGAGATCGCCGGCAGCCTCCCGCGCCAGGTGTCGGTCCGCGACGGACGGCTCGTCGGCGACGAGGTCGCCGTATGAGGCGGCCGCGACGCGGCGCGCGCGAGCACGCGCCCAGCCGCCTGCTGCTCGCCGACGCGCTGCGGCTCGGCGCCCACGGGCTCAGCACGCGGCGGGCGCGCGCGGCGCTGTCGGCGATCGGGGTCGCGATCGGCGTCGCCGCGATGGTCGCGGTGCTCGGCGTCGCCGAGTCGAGCCGCACGCGCGTGCTCGACGAGCTCGACCGGCTCGGCACCAACCTGCTGACGGTCGGCCCCGGCGAGAGCTTCTTCGGCGACACGGTGACGCTGCCCAAGAGCGCCGCGCCGGCGCTGCGCGGCCTGCCCGGCGTCGAGCTGGCCGCCGCCGCCACGAGCGTCGGCGAGTCGGTCCGGCGGACCGATCGCATCCCCGAGGAGGAGACCGGCGGGATCGACCTGGCCGCCGCCGAGCCGGGGCTGCTCGCCGCCGTCGGCGGGTCGCTCGCCAGCGGCCGCTTCCTCGACGCCGCGCTGGAGCGCTACCCGGCGATCGTGCTCGGCTCGCTGACGGCCGAGCGGCTGGCGATCGACCGGCCCGGCGCGCGCCTCTACGTCGGCGGCCACTGGATGACGGTCGTCGGGATCCTGAGATCGGTGCCGCTCGTGCCGGAGCTCGACCGCGCCGCGGTGATCGGCTACCCGATCGCCCATCGCCTCTTCGGCACGACCCGCAGCGCGTCGAAGATCTACCTGCGGACCGACCCCGACGCGGTCGTGCGGACGCGCGCGCTGGTCGGCGCGACGGCGAGCCCGGAGAGACCGGAGGAGGTCGCCGTCAGCCGGCCCTCCGACGCGCTCGCGGCGAAGGCGGCGACCGAGGACGCGCTGACCGCGCTGCTGCTCGGTCTCGGCGCCGTCGCGCTGCTGGTCGGCGGGATCGGGATCGCGAACGTGATGGTGATCGCGGTGCTGGAGCGGCGGCGCGAGATCGGCCTGCGGCGCGCGCTCGGCGCGACGCGCCGCCACGTCGCGGTGCAGTTCCTCTGCGAGGCGCTGCTGCTGTCGGCGCTCGGCGGCGCGCTGGGGGTGCTGCTCGGCGCGGTCGCGACCGGCATCTACGCGACCAGCCAGGACGTGCGCGCGGTGGTGCCGGCGACCGCGATCGCCGGCGGCCTGCTGGCGTCGCTGGCGATGGGCGGGATCGCGGGGCTCTACCCGGCGCTGCGGGCGACGCGCCTCTCCCCGACGGAGGCGCTGCGGGCGCCGTGAAAGCTACGGTGGAGGCGGGCCGTCAGCGCCCGCCTCCGCTGTAGGACGTCCCGTCCTAGCGCAGCAGCGACAGGACCGACTGCGGCGCCTGCTGCGCCTGCGCGAGCATGCTCGTGCCGGCCTGCTGCAGGATGTTGTTCTTCGTGAACGTCACCATCTCGGCCGCCATGTCGACGTCGCGGATGCGCGACTCCGACGCCGACAGGTTCTCCTGGTAGACGGAGAGGTTGTTGTAGGTGTGCTCGAGGCGGTTCTGGACCGCGCCGAAGGTCGCGCGCTGCGTCGAGACGGCGGTGATCGCCGCATCGATTCTCGCGAGCGCGTCGGCCGCCGTGAGGTCGAGCGCTCTGTGTCTCGCTCTGTCGTCGAGCGAGATCGTCGCGACCGCGATGACCTCGCCGTCGTTGGCGCCGACCTGGAAGGAGATCGTGTCGTTTCTTCTGATCAGCTCGATGCCGTTGAACTGCGCGGAGGTGCCGATCCGCTCGATCTCGTCCTGCAGCTGTCTGACCTCCGATCCGATCGCCGTTCTGTCGGCGGCGGCGAGCGTGCCGGTCTTGTACTGGACCGCCAGCTCGCGGATGCGCTGGAGCATCGAGTGGACCTCGGTCAGCGAGCCTTCCGCCGTCTGGACGAGCGAGATGCCGTCCTGGACGTTGCGGCGGGCCTGATCGAGGCCGCCGATCTGCCCGCGCAGCTTCTCCGAGATCGCCAGGCCGGCGGCGTCGTCGGCAGCGCGGTTGATCCGCAGGCCGCTGGAGAGACGCTCCATCGACTTCGCCAGCTTGCCGCTGGTGTGCTCGAGGTTGCGGTGCGCGTTGAACGCCTCGACGTTCGTGTTGATGCGAAGGGACATGGTGCATCTCCTTGATGTCGTCCCCGGGGCGACCTCGTGTCGGCCCTCTGTTCGAACCTGAGGATCGGCCGGCGGCTGACTGCACGAAAGCAAGCGGACACCAGAGCGGAAGGAGCGGGCGCCAGAGTGCTAAATCGAGCGGAATGGCCGATGTGAAGCTGGCACAGCGGCGCCACAATCGACGCCGTCGTGCGCCGGCCAGAGACCACGTACTCACTCTCCCAGCTCTACTCCGGAGCGATCGAGATCGTCGCGCGCGACTACGGCTCCGCGCTGGAGATCGACGGGGTCGCGGCGCGGCTTAACACCTCCCGGCGGCAGTTGCAGCGCGCCTTCACCGAGATCGGGGGAACGACCTTCAGCCGGCACCTGACGGCGGTGCGGATGGCTCACGCCGCCGAGCTGCTCGGCGATCCGAGCGTGACGATCGGCGCGGTCGCCTGGCGCGTTGGCTACCGCCACCAGGCGCACTTCACGAAGTCGTTCCGGCTGCACCACGGCGCGCTGCCGTCGGTCTACCGCCGGCGGGTCGCGCTGCCGCGGCTGGCCGCGCAGCTGCGTGCCGCGCGGGTCGCGCGATGAACCGTCCCGCCACGATCGACAAGCTCCGGCGGCTGCACGAGCAGGCGGTCAAGATCATCGAGCGCGAGCACACGAACGGGATCGAGATCGACGAGGTCGCCGCGTTGCTGTCGACCTCTCGCCGGCAGTTGCAGCGCGCCTTCGTCGAGTTCGGCGGCGTGACCTACCGGCAGCACGTGACCGAGGTGCGGATGCGGCATGCGGCGCGGCTGCTGGCCGACCGGTCGCTGACGATCGGCGCCATCACCGAGCGTGTCGGCTACCGCCAGCAGTCGCAGTTCTCGAAGTCGTTCCGCGCCCGCTACGGCATCCTGCCGTCGGCCTACCGGCGCGCGCTGGCGTCTACCCCTCCAACGTCGCCGTCGCCAGGCAGCTGACGCCGCGCGGGCCGGAGGCGCGCACGGAGATCTCGTCGGCGCCCGGGTAGTCGGGCAGCGTGCGGCGGATCCGCAACGAGCCGTTGGAGCGGGTGCGGGCGCTGCCGCGCCAGGCGACGCGGCGCTCGTGCACGAGCGCGACGCTCCAGTGCGCGCCGCCGCGGCGCGTGTCGATCCGCAGCTCGACCTCGACCTTGCCGTCGTCGCCCTTCAGCCGCAGCTCGCCATCGGCGCCGCGGGCGCAGTCGGCGCTGACGCGGGCGTCGTCGCCGGCGCGGGCGGCCGGGGCGGCGGCGAGCGCGAGCGCGGGCGCCGTCAGCGCGAGCGCGGCGGCGAGCAGGTGCGGGAGCGGGAGCGGGCGGCGCATCGGTCGCTCAACGGTCGCGCGCCCGGCACCGATCGCGCAATGGGACTTATGTCGCAGGCGGCCCGAGCCCGTGGCGCTCGGCCCACAGCGCGGCCTGCGTGCGGTCGGTCACGCCGAGCGCGCGGAAGATGCTCGTCAGGTGCGACTTGACCGTCTTCTCGCTGATCTCCAGCCGCCGCGCGATCAGCTTGTTCGGCAGTCCCTCGACGAGCAGCTCCAGCACCTCGCGTTCGCGCGCGGAGAGGGCGGCGAGCGGATCGGGAGCGGTGCGCGCCGTCAGGATCGTGCGCGCCGCGCGCGGGTCCAGCGGCGACTCGCCGCGCGCCGCGGCGCGGATCCCCTCGGCGACCTGCGCCGCGTCGACGTCCTTCAGCAGGTAGCCGCAGGCGCCGGCCTCCAGCGCGCCGACGATCCGCGCGCGTTCGGAGAACGAGGTCAGCACCAGAACCGCCGTCGCCGGCCGCTCGGCGACGATCCGGCGGGTCGCTTCGATCCCGTCCATCTCCGGCATCTCCAGGTCCATCAGCACGACGTCGGGCGCGCTCGTCAGCGTCTGCGCCAGCGCATCGGCGCCGTCGGCGGCGACGCCGACCAGCTCGATCCCGTCGAGCGCCGCTATCAGCCGCCCGAGCCCGTCGCGGATGACGCCGTGGTCGTCGGCCAGCAGCACGCGGATCATGCCGGCAGCTCCAGCTCGACGCGCGTGCCGGCGCCCGGTCGCGAGCTGACGATCAGCCTGCCGCCGGCCTGCGCGACCAGCTCGTCGAGCAGCGTCAGGCCGAGGTGGCCGTCGGCCGCGCCGCGCTCGCGCTGCGCGCCGTCGAAGCCGCGGCCGTCGTCGCTGACGAGCAGCCGCACGCGGCCGTCGGCCGGTCGCGTCAGCGCGATCCGGACCGTGCCGGGGTCGGCGTGCGCGGCGGCGTTGCGGACCGCCTCGCGCGCGACGCGGTAGAGCAGCACGGCGCCGTCGCCGCGCACCGCGGCCGCCTCCTCCGCCACCTCCAGCTCGGTGCTCACGCCGGCCGCCGCGAGCGGGCTGAGCAGGTCGCTGAGCGCGACCTCGAGGCCGGCCGCATCGAGGTTCGGCGGGTGGATCTCGACCAGCAGCGTGCGCAGGTCGCGCACGCCCTGGCGCAGGCGCGCGGTCGCGTCGCCGAGCACGGTCGCCTCCTGCTCGTCGCCGCGGCGGTGCGCCTCCTCGGCGAGCGGGGCGAGGCCGAAGGCGACGCCGGCGAGGTCCTGCACGACGCCGTCGTGGAGGTCGGCGGCGATCCGCCGGCGTTCCTGCGCGGAGGCCTCGACGGCGCTGGCCAGCAGCGCCTCGCGCTCTTCGTGCCCGCGCTGCAGGCGCCGCGCCAGCGACCACGCCAACGGCGCCTGGAACAGCAGCAGCACGAGCAGCCCGCCGAGCAGCGGCGGCGCGAGCGCGCGCAGCAGCCGCTCGCCGTTGGCGCTGATCGAGCTGAACTGCTGGTAGATCTCGAACAGCACCTGCGTGCCGTCGGGGGTGCGGATCGTCGTGTGCGCCTCCAGCAGCTTGCCCTGCGGCCGCTCGTAGCGGTTCTCCGGCTGTGACAGGTCGCTCAGCTCGGCCTCCGCGCCGCCCGTGTCGAACAGCTCCTGCTCCTCCTCGCCGAGCACGAATCTTCTGCCGATCAGCGCCGGCTCGTCGGAGTAGAGGATCGTGCCGTCCTCGCTCCACAGCTTCACGCGCACGATCGAGCCGGTCAGCACCTGCCCGAGCACGATGTCGTCGAGCCTCCGCAGCGCGGCGGGGTCGCCGCGCACGACGCCGTCGGTCAGGCCGGCCGCCTCGACGACGCGGCCGGCCGCCTGGACGCGCTCGCGCGTGTCGCGCTCGGCCTCGTCGATCGCGACCTGGCGCAGCGCGAAGAAGCCGCCGACGACGATCACGACGATCGCCGCGAGGCTGCCGAGCATGAAGCGCGCGACGGCCGTGCCGATCCGCGGCGGCGGACCGGCGAGCCGTGCGCCGGCACGCTGCGCGCCCCTGTTGCTCGCTTGCGACACGCCGACCATCTTGCCCGGTCGGCGCGCCGCGAGCACGTGCGCGGCGAGCGCGCCGCTCAGCGCGGCGTGTGGCGGCTGTGCAGCATCAGGTCGTTGCCGTCCGGGTCGGTGAAGAAGGCCATGTGGCAGACGCCGGTGTCGAAGGTGTCGCCTGTGAAGCTGACGCCTCTCGCCTCCAGGTCGGCGCGTGCCGCCGCGATGTCGTCGACGTGCAGCGCGAGGTGGCCGTTCTTCTGCGGCGCGAACGGCATCCCCTGGCGCTCCGGCTCCCAGATCCCGAGGCAGGTCTCACCGACCCAGAACTCGTAGTCGGCCTTGTCGTCCTTGCGCAGGCCGAGCGTCTCGCCGTAGAACTGTCTGGCGCGGTCGGCGTCCTGCGAGGGGACGGCGACGAAGTCGAGCTTGGTGATCGTCGACATGGCGGGGCTCCTCACTGTCGGGTGGGGGACGGCGTCGATCCTGACAGCGATTGCGGTCAACGACGGACCTCAATCGCGAGATCCGGTCAGCGCACGGCCCGCTGCGACCTAAGTCGCATTGAGACCCGGACCGCCGTTGGCGCACGATGACGCTCGTCCATCCCCTCGAAACGACGGAGATCTTCCTCATGCCCCTCAAGTTCGGCAGGTTCGTCCTCGTCGCGGCGCTCGCCGCGACGGTCGCGGTGCCGAGCGCCGCGCTCGCCCGCCACGGCGGCGACGACGACGGCGACGACCGCGGCCGCGATCGCGGCGTGCGCGTCAGCGGCAGCTGCGACGGCAGCTCGACGGCGAAGCTGAAGGTCAAGCCCGACGACGGCCGCCTCGAGGTCGAGTTCGAGGTCGACCAGAACCGCAACGGCGTGACCTGGAACGTCCAGGTGCGGCGCAACGGCGCCGTCGCCTTCTCGACGCGCGCGACGACGCGCGGGCCGAGCGGCTCCTTCAGCGTCGAGCGCAAGATCACCGACGGCAGCGGCAGCGACCGCGTCACCGCGCGCGCGACGAGCCCGTCGGGCGAGGTCTGCACCGCCGCCGCGCGCTTCTGAGGCGGAGCAGCGCTGCCCGCACTCGCCGCCGCGCGCTACTGACGCCGCCGCCGGCGCGCGCCGCCCGCCGCGGGTGGCGCGCCGCCGAGCGCGAGCTTGAGGTCGGCCTCCACGCGCTGGTCGAGGTCGCTCCGGTGGAGCCCGCCGAGCGCGTGGTCGCTGATCAGCACGCCGTCGAGGTGGTCGAGCGCGTGCGCGATCAGCCGAGCGCGGTCGCCGTCAGCGTCGAACTCGTACGGCTCGCCCGCGAGCGTGTGGTTGCGGACGCGCAGCCGCTCCGGCCGGTCCACGACGCAGGAGAGGCCCGGCAGGCTCGGACACTCCTCGACCTCGGCCTGCTCGTCGCCGCCGCGCTCGACGACGGTCGCGTCGATCAGCGCCAGCGGCGGCTCGCGCTGGTCGTCGACGACGGCGACGCGCAGCCCGATCCCGACCTGCGGCGCGGACAGTTCGCCGACGCCGCGCGCGTGCAGCGTCAGGAACAGCGTCGCCAGCAGCTCGCGCAGCGCCAGCTGGTCGAGCCCGCCGCCGGCGACCGCCGCGGCCGGCATCCGCAGCACGCTGCGGCGCAGGTCGTGCAGCTCGGGTGGCAGCGTGACGATCCGCAGCGGCTCGCGCGCGCCGGCCGGCGCGGCCGGCTCCGGCTCGGCGTAGACCGACGCGAGCGCGGCGGCCGCTCGCCGCGCCGGCGTCGTGGCGACGATCGCCTCCGGCGCGACGCCGTCGGTGAAGAAGCCGCCGTCGAGCAGCTCCAGCTCGTGGAAGAGGATCCGGGCGATCCAGCCGTCGAAGGTCTCCTCGTGCGTGCGCGCGGCGACGTCCTGCCAGCGGACGGTGATCGTCGCCGGCCGCACGACCTCGGCGTGGACGCCGGGCAGGCAGAGGTTGCCCTCGGCGTAGGCGACCTCGCCGCCGCCGGTCGCGACTACCTCCGGGTTGGCCATCGCGAGCGTGTGCTCTCCGTCGGAGGCGACCACCAGCCGCAGGTCGAGGCCGGCCATCGGCGCCGCGAGCCCGACGCCGCCGGGCGGCGCGTGCATCGCGCCGAACAGGCCGCGGACGATCGCGCGCCGCTGCGCGTGGCCGATCTCGTCGAAGTCCAGCGGCGCGGCGGTGCGACGCAGGAACTGACCGGGCAGGTCGAGCCCGGCGAGCGTCGTGCGGATGAGCGAGAGCGAGGCGAGCGAGGCGCTGACGGATGCCATCGAGCCGCATGGTAATCGGCCGGTAGCAACCAAACTTGAACATATTCGCGCGTAACCGACCATTCACATCGTGGTCACGCCCCGGTCACGGAATTGCCCAGCGCCGCCCCTACGGTCGGGCGGGCCATGAGACTGACGATTCCCCGCAGCGCCCGCTGGGCCGCGCTCGCCGCCGCGTGCGCGATGTTCCCGCTCCCCTCGCCGGCCTCCGCCGCCGACGCCGCCGACCGCTCCAGCTTCCTGCTGCCGATGCTGCCGGACACGCAGTTCTACTCGCGCTACGCGACCGCCGAGACCGGCGAGCTGTTCATGACCCGCTACGACAGCGAGCCGTACGCGGCCCAGACGCAGTGGCTCGTCGACAACAAGGACAGACTCGAGATCCCCTTCGTCGCCCACCTCGGCGACATCGTCGACCAGCACGGCAAGACGCAGGAGTGGGAGGTCGCCAAGGACGCGATGAGAATCCTCGAGGACGGCGACCTCGACTACTCGATCCTCGCCGGCAACCACGACGTCGCCAACGGCTGTTACGGCACGTCCTGCCACGACGACAGACGCACCCTCGCGAACGAGCGCTACCTCAGCGCCTTCCCGACCTCGCGCGCCGCGCAGCAGAGCAGCTTCAGAGGCCGTCACTCCTCCGGCTTCCACGAGTGGCACACCTTCACCGCCGAGGGCCGCACCTTCCTGATGCTCGCGATGTCGTGGAGCGCCTCCGACGACGCGATCGCCTGGGCCCGCAGAGTGATCGCCGACAACCCGACGCTGCCGGTGATCCTCACGACGCACGAGATCCTCGGCGTCGCCGGCGACGGCGTCACCGCGACCGAGACCACGCAGGGCCTGCGCCTCTGGAATCAGCTGATCAGGGACAACGACCAGATCTTCCTGACGGTCTCCGGGCACAACCACGGCGCCGCCCACCTGCGCAAGACCAACGACTTCGGCCACAGCGTCGACCAGATCCTGCTCGACTACCAGATGGCCTACATGGGCGGCAACGGCTACCTCGGCCTGTTCGAGTTCGACTTCACCAACGACAAGCTCGACACGACCGTCGTCTCACCGTGGGTGAAGCTGAAGCCGGCCGAGACGCTGATCGCCGACTACGACGTCGTCGTCCGCCCCGGCGCGAACGAGAACCTCTCGCTGCCGATCGACTGGGACGCCCGCTTCGGCGGCTTCGAGGGCACGCCCGGCGCGCTCTCGCCGGCCCACCCGTCGCTGCTGGAGGCGGCGAAGGTCGCGGCGCGCGACGGTTTCGTCGACCCCGAGGTCAGAGCGCCGGCCGCGCCGCACGACGGCGACGACTACCCGAAGGTCGACGGCACGCTCGCGCACTGGCGCTTCGGTGCCGGCAGCGGCTCGCCGGTCGCGGTCGGCAGCGGCGTCGAGGACGTCGCCGGCGACAACGACCTCAGACGCGTCCCGCTCGACAGCGACGGCATCGTCGGCGCGCAGCTCGGCGACGTGACGCACGTCGCCGACCATCCCTTCCTGTCGGCCGACAGCGGCGCGATGTGCTTCGACAACACGACGAAGAGCCCGATGCGGCTCAGCTACCTGAGCACGGCCGCGAACGCCCCGGTCAACTCGGCCAGCTTCCCGAACGGCTACACGATCGAGTCGTTCGTCAAGATCGACGCCGACTGGACCTCCGGCGGCAACGCGTGGATGGGCGCGCTGACGCGTGACGGCAAGCGCGGCGAGGTCACCGGCTTCCCGATCCCGGGCAGCGACTCCGACGAGCCGGCCTTCACGCTCGCGGTCTCCTCGCTGCGCGAGATCCAGTGGAACGCGTCGGTCGTGACGCCGCTGGCCGAGCGGACCAACTGGTCCGGCGAGGTGATGCCCGACAAGTGGCTGCACGTCGTCGCCGTCAACGACCCGATCACCGCGACGACGACGCTCTACATCGACGGCGCGCCGGTGCTGCGCAACGCGATCAACGGCGTCGGCCTCGGCACGGCGAACAAGCCGTGGCGGATCGGCTCCTCGACGTGGGCCGGCGAGACCGCCGACGGCTGGCTCGGCTGCATCGGCGAGACCCGCATCGTCGATCACGTGCTGCCGCGCGAGCAGTGGCTGACGGCGCGCACCTACGTCGCGCCGGAGGAGCCCGGCACGAGAGAGCCGGAGACGAGAGAGCCGGAGACGAGAGAGCCGGAGACCGGCGGCGGCACGACGACGCCCCCGGCCGACGGCGGCACGACGACGCCGCCGGCCGCGACGCCGCTGCCGGGCGGCGACACCGCGGTGCCGCCGGTCGCGACGCCGGCCGCACCGGCCGCGGCCGCACCGAGAACGCCGGGCGCGACGGCGAGAGCGCCGCGGATCGCCGCGATCGCCGTCGCCGGTCAGCGCCTGCGGATCCGCCTCGGCGGCGCCGCGAAGGTCCGCGTCGCGCTGCGCGCCTGCCCGGTCGGCGCGAAGGCCTGCGCCAGACGGCCGGCGCGTACCTTCACGCTCACCGCCAAGCGTGCCGGCACCGTGACGGTGAGACTGCCGCGCGCGCTGCGCGCCGGCCGCTACCGCGTCGAGGTGACGGCGACCGCGGGCGGCAGAACGAGCCGCCGCGGCGCGACCGTGCGCGTCGCGGCGCGGCGGTAGGCGCCGCCCACCCGCGCCGCCGCGCGGAGGAACGGACGTCTGGTGCCCCGATGCGGCACCAGACGTCCGGTGGTGGGAATCGGGCACGGTATAAACGGCGTGTGCGTGAGCGGGTCTCCAGCGAGCGCTTCGTCGGCCGCGCGCCGGAGCTGGCGGCGCTCGACGCCGACAGCGGCGCGGTCCTGATCGCCGGCGACGCCGGGGTCGGCAAGAGCCGCCTCGTCGCCGAGCTGGCGCAGCGCGCCCGCGCCGGCGGCCGGCTGGTGCTGATCGGCGAGTGCGTCGAGCTGGCCGAGGGCGAGCTGCCCTACGGCGCGATCGTCGCGGCGCTGCGCCCGCTGCTGCGCGAGCCGGCGGTGCGCGAGCTGCTGAGCGCCGCCGAGCGACGTGAGCTGGCGCCGCTGTGGCCCGAGCTGGGGCGGCTCGAGGGGGACGCGCCCGCCGCGCCCGCCACCGCGTCAGCGGCGGGAGCCCCCGCCGCTGACGCGCCCGCCCCGCCCGTCGCCGGCCAGGGACGCGTCTTCGCGCTGCTGCTGGCGCTGCTCGGTGCGCTCGCCGAGCGCCAGCCGGTCGTCGTCGTGATCGAGGACCTGCACTGGGCCGACCGCTCGACGCGCGACTTCGTCGCCTACCTCGTGCGCGCCGCGCGCGAGCAGCCGATCGCGCTCGTGGCGACCTTCCGCGCCGAGGAGCTGCATCCCGACCACCCGCTGCGGCCGTTCGCCGCCGAGCTGGCGCGCGTGCGCGGGGTGCGGCGGATCGAGCTGCGCGGCTTCACCCGCGCCGAGCTGGCGCTGCAGGTCGCGGACATCCTCGGCACGACGCCGCCGGCCGCGCTCGTCGAGCGGCTGTTCGAGCGCACCGAGGGCAACGCCTTCTACACCGAGGAGCTGCTCGCGGCCGGCGCGGGCGGCGGGCTGCCGGCAGAAGACCCGCTCGCGGCCGGTGCCGGCGGCGGGCTGCCGGCGTCGCTGCGCGACGCGCTGCTGCTGCGGATCGAGCCGCTCTCGGCTGCTGCGCGACGGCTGCTGGCGGTCGCCGCGACGGCCGAGCGGGCCGTCGACGAGCGGCTGCTCGAAAGCGTCGGCGAGCTGGCGCCGGACGCCTTCGCGCCGGCGCTGCGGGAGGGGCTCGACCATCACGTGCTCGTCGTCCGCGGCGATGGCGGAGCGAACGCCACACCCGACGCGACGGCGCGGACCGCCTACGCCTTCCGTCACGCGCTCGTGCGCGAGGCGGTCTATCGCGACCTGCTCGCGCAGGAGCGCGCGCAGCTGCACGGCGCGCTCGCGCGGACGCTGGAGCAGCGGCCGGAGCTGGCCGCCGGCGGCGTCGGCGTCGCCGGCGAGCTGGCCCACCACTGGGAGGCGGCCGGCGAGCCGGCGCGGGCGCTGACGGCGTCGGTGCGCGCCAGCGCGGAGGCCGAGCGCGCCTTCGCCTTCGTCGAGGCCGAGCGCCACTGCGAACGGGCGCTGGCGCTGTGGGAGCAGGTGCCCGAGGCGGCCGCGCGCGCCGGGCTCGACCACGCCGAGCTGCTGGCGCGGGCCGCGGAGGCGGCGATTCGCAGCGACTGGCCGCAGCGGGCGGCCGCGCGCGCCCGCGAGGCGATCGCCGAGCTCGACCCGCGACGTGAGCCGCTGCGCGTCGCGCAGCTGCATCAGCTCGCCGGGCGCGCGCTGTGGCTCAGCGCCGAGCACGCCGACGGGCTGATCGCCTATCGCGAGGCGGTGCGGCTCGTCCCGGCCGATCCGCCGACGCCGGAGCGGGCGCGCGCGCTCGCCGGCGAGGCGCAGGCGCTGATGCTGAAGGGCCGCTCGGAGGAGGCGCACGCGCGCTGCACGGAGGCGCTGGCGCTGGCCGAAACGGTCGGCGACCGCGTCGTCGAGGCGCACGTCCGCAACACGTTCGCCGGTCTCGGGTGGCGCTTCGGCGACCCGGTCGCGCAGGCGACGCGGGCGCGTGAGCTGGCGGTCGCGGCCGGTTCGCTGGAGGAGATCGGCCGCTCCTACGCGAACGGCTCGGAGGCGCTGGAGGCGACCGGCCGGATCGACGCGGCGGTCGCGCTCGCGCACGAGGGGATCGACCTCGCGCAACGCTGGGGGATGGGCGACTTCCGCTTCTACCTGACCTGCTCGGTCGCCGGTTGGCAGCTGCGCCGCGGCGAGCTCGACGAGGTCGAGCGGCTGGTCGGCGAGGAGACGCGCGAGGACCACAGCACCGTCGCCCAGCTGCACGACGTGAAGGGGCGGCTGGCGCTGCTGCGCGGCCAGTTCGACGCCGCGGACGCCGAGCTTGAGCGGGCGGTGCGGCAGGCGCACGGCCTCGGCGGGCCGGAGTGGTACCCGGCGGCGCTGGCGGCGCGCGGGCTGCTGCGGCTGTGGGAGGGGCGGCCGGCGACGCGGCCGCGCTGCTGCGCACCGCGCTCGACGCCGTCGCCGACCTCCAGGTCGCGCCGTGGCTGGGCGACTTCTGCGAGGTCTATCCGACCGCCGCGCGGATCGCGGCGGAGCGGGCGGAGCTCGCGCGCTCAGGGGGGGAGGCGGCGCGCGCGAGCGCCTCGCCCGCGCCGACCGGCGCGGCCGCCTCCGTGCCCACGGAGGCCGCCGCCGC
>NZ_JAWSTH010000134.1:0-15471 GCF_033542075.1 Conexibacter stalactiti | reverse complement strand
CCCCGGCTGCGCCCACGCCCCCGGCAGCGCCCGCCGCCGCCCCGGCTGCGCCCACGCCCCCGGCAGCGCCCGCCGCCGCGCCGCTCGCCGGCGACGACGGGGAGGAGTCGGCCCGCCTCGTCGCGCTCGACATGGCGCTCAGCGGCACCCCGCGCGAGGAGACCGACGCCTACCTCGCCGAGCATTTCCAGCTCGCCGATCGCACCGGGCTGCTCGACGAGGTCTACGCGACCGTCGGCGGCTGAGCGGCCGCGCCGCGTCGGGCGCGCGCCCGGCGCGCCCTGGCGCCGTCGCGCGGGCCTACACCAGCGCCGGTTCCGGCCGCGGGGCCGGCGCGACCAGCAGGTGCTCGGTGAAGAAGGCGACCTGATCGACGACGGCGCGCTCGAACGTCTCGCCGACGTAGATGTCGAAATGGCCGACGCCGGGGTACCGGACCAGCTCGCCGCGCGGGGCCGCTCTCGCCAGCCGCAGTGCGGCTTCGGGCGGCGTGACGACGTCGTCGTCACAGACCGCGACGAGCAGCGGGCAGTCGACCGCGGCGGCCTTCCGTATCGGCCGGTAGGCGAGCAGGCGCAGCGCGATCCGCGCCGCCACCTCGTTGCGCCACGGTGACCCGGCCGGGACGATGGCGCGGTATCCGGGCTCGGCGTCGGGCGAGGTCATCGCCGCCAGTGCGCCCGGCGGCCCGACCGCCGGGATCATCCGCGGCTCCGCGCCGCGCCGGGCGGCCAGCTCGTCGCGGAGCGCCGCGACGGTCAGCCGCAGCGCCTGCGCGGGAGGCAGCGCGAACGCCTGCCGCACGCCGTCGGCGAATGGCGCCTGCGCGATCGCGGCCGCGAGCCGGTGGTCGCGCGCGGCCGTCGTGACGACGTGGCCGCCGGAGAAGGACGTGCCCCAGGCGGCGATCCGCTCGGGGTCGACGCCGTCGAGCGTGCGCGCATAGGCGATCGCCGCCGCCCAGTCGGCGAGCTGCCGCGGGATCGACAGCAGCTGGCGCGGCTCGCCCTCGCTGGCGCCGAAGCCGCGGTAGTCGAACAGCAGCACGGCGAATCCGGCGAGTGAGAAGCGCTCGGCGAAGGCGTCCAGCCGCGCGTCGCGGACGCCGGCGAAGCCGTGTGCCATCACGACGCAGGGAACGCCGCGCGGATCGGCGGCGGTCGCCCCCTGCGGGTTGGGCCGGTAGAGCCACGCGGCGCAGCGTTCGCCCCAGGCGTCGAAGGTCACGTCCTCGCGCAACATGCGTTCACGTTACCCGTGCCGGCGGGCGTCATCCCTCGCCTGGACGGATGGCGGGCCGTCGGCGCGGCGTCCAGGCCGGCCGGAATCCCCCTAGGGACGGGGCAGCCGTGCCGCGAACGCGCTCAGCTTCGCCGGGTCGCGCAGCGGAGCGCCATGGCCGAAGAGGACGAGTTCCGGCTCCAGCGCCGCCAGTCGCCGGATCGAGGCGCGATTGACGACCGGGTCGGGCGTGAAGCGCAGCTTCGGCTCTCTCAGACCCGGCAGCCCGGTGTCGACGTTCATGTTGTTCATGACGTCGCCGGCGATCAGCACGCGGTCGGCCTCGCGCCAGTAGGCGACGTGGCCGGGGGAGTGGCCCGGCACGTCGAGCACCGTGAAACCGGCGACCTCGTCACCCTCGCGCAGCCGCCGAGCCACAGGATGCGGCGGTCCCGTCCAGAAGAGGTCGATCAGGCGGTTGACGGGATGCGACGGCTGCTCCTCGGTGATCCGCCCGCTCTCCATCGCGTCGGCGTCGGCCTCGCCGCACCACAGGGGGATCCCGAGCGTCGTGCAGACCTCGTGGCTGGCGCCCTGGTGGTCGGGGTGGGCATGCGTCAGCGCATGGGCCGAGATCGGCGTCCCTTCGAGCTGGCGCAGGATCCGTCCGCCCGCGCGGCGGGTCGCCGCGTCGATCAGCACCTCGCCGGCGACGTACACGTTGATCCCGTTCGGGGGGAAGCCGCGCAACTGCCAGAGGCCGTCCGCGAGCTGCTTCACGGCAGCTTCGCGACGGCTGCTGAGAAGCGCGCGGGATCGCGCAGCGGCGGGCCGTGGCCGAACAGCACCAGCTCCGGTTCGAGCGCCGCCAGCCGCCGCGCCGACTCGCGATTGCGGTGCGCGTCGGGGCTGAGCGCCGGGTAGGGCTCGCGTATCGCGCCGCGCAGCAGGAAGGGGTTGAAACCCCACATCACGTCACCGCAGATCAGCACGCGGTCGGCCTCGCGCCAGTAGGCGACGTGGCCGGGGGAGTGGCCCGGCACGTCGAGCACCGTGAAGCCGGCGACATCGTCGCCCTCGCGCAGCGCTCTGTCGACCGGCGCCGCTCTGGCGCCGAGCCCGGAGACGGTCCGCCGGCCGAGCCCGACCTGCTTGCCGGCCTCGACCGCTCTGACGTCGTTGGCGCCGCACCACAACGGGATCCCCAGCTCGCGGCAGATCGTCGCGCTGGGGCCGTAGTGGTCGAAGTGGCCGTGCGTCAGCGCGTGCGCGGTGACCGTGCGGCCGCGCAGCTGCTTCAGCACCCGCCGGCCGTCGAGCGGGCTGCCCGCGTCGATCAGCACGTCGCCGACGAGATAGACGTTGATGCTGTTGGGCGGGAACCCCGCCAGCTGGTGGACACCGTCTGCGAGTTGGTCCATCGGCGCGATGGTACTGAGACGTACCGAGGTGTGCGGCGGTTGCTCCCGATGCTAGGACGGTGCCGGTCAGGCTCTCATCGTCTGGTTCGGGCTGAGTGCGAACGTCTGCCCGGCAGCGACTCTGCCGACCACGAATTGGCATGTCGACGACAGCGTGCTGGCGAGCGTGCCGATGTAGGACGTGACGCCGCTGCTGACGGGAGCGTTGAACGCGATCCCGCCCGCGAAGGTGCACGGCCCGACGATCGGCAGGTTTCTCACCTCGAACACGACGCCGGCGAGGTTGGCGCCGATCACGGTGAGGGGAGTGGTGTGGCTGTTCGCGGTGAGCGTCCACGGTGTCGTGACGTCCGCTCTGGTGGGATAGTTGCACCCGGAGAGCGTGACGCTGTTGATCGTCGCGATCGTGGCTCCGGCTCTCGCTATCGTCGTGCTGAGCGTCCCGGTCATCGTCACGTCGCAGCTGATGCTGACCCCGATCGGGCCTTCGAACGTAAAGGTGTCCTCGATGGCGGTTATGTTCCCGCCGGGTGTCGCCGCGATCGGGAATGCAGCCGCCGAGGTCACGCCGAGTGCGAGCGTGAACGCGGCGAGCAGGCTGGCGAAGAACGTGAGACGCATGGCGATGCTCCGATCGGTGGAGTGTGGGGGCGCCAGCCTAGTGCGCGATGCCGCCCCGTGAGACGGATCTCTGGTGTTTCGGCGAGCGGGCGAACGTCCGTTCGCCCTTCTATAGTGATCGTCAATGCCGCCATCCGATCAGCTCGTCGTCTCCGGGGCCCGCGAGCACAACCTCAAGGACGTCACCGTCACACTCCCGCGCAATGCGCTGACGGTGATCACCGGCCTGTCCGGATCGGGCAAGTCGAGCCTCGCCTTCGACACGATCTACGCGGAGGGCCAGCGTCGTTACGTCGAGTCGCTGTCGGCGTACGCGCGTCAGTTCCTCGGGCAGATGGACAAGCCCGACGTCGACTCGATCGACGGGCTCTCGCCGGCGATCTCGATCGACCAGAAGACGACCTCGCGCAACCCGCGCTCGACGGTCGGCACCGTCACTGAGATCTACGACTACCTGCGCCTGCTGTGGGCGCGCGTCGGGCAGCCGCACTGCCCCAGATGCGGCAGAGCGATCGCCGGTCAGTCGGCCGAGCAGATCATCGACCAGGTGATGGACCTGGAGGACGGCACCCGCTTCATGGTGCTCGCGCCGATCGTGCGCGGCCGCAAGGGCGAGTACGGCAAGCAGCTCGACGAGCTGCGCGCGGAGGGCTTCACGCGCGTGAAGATCGACGGCGAGCTGCGGCGGCTCGACGAGGAGATCAGACTCGACAAGAAGTTCAGACACGACATCTCCGTCGTCGTCGACCGGCTCGTGATGAAGTCGGAGCTGCGCAAGCGGCTCGCCGACTCGATCGAGACGGCCGTCACGCTCGCGGACGGGATCGTCGAGCTGGAGCTGGTCGACAGCGGCGAGATACGCACCTACTCGGAGAAGTTCGCCTGCCTCGAGTGCGGCATCTCCTTTCCGGAGCTGGAGCCGCGGCTGTTCTCGTTCAACGCCCCGCACGGCGCCTGCCCGCGCTGCACCGGGCTCGGCTCGCAGATGGAGATCGACCCCGACCTCGTCGTGCCGGACCCGTCGCTGTCGATCGGCGAGGGCGCGATCGCGCCCTGGTCGGCGAGCGCGTCGAACTACTACGAGCAGCTGACGCAGTCGATCTCCGAGCGCTACGACGTCGACCTCGAGACGGCGTGGGAGGACCTCGGCCAGGAAGCCCAGGACTTCTTCCTCTACGGGACCAACGGCGAACAGGTCCACATCCAGTACAAGAACCGCTTCGGCCGCCGTCGCTCGTACACGACGAGCTTCGAGGGGATCGTGCCGAACCTCGAGCGGCGCTACCGCGAGACCGACTCCGAGTGGGCGCGGGAGAGAATCGAGGAGTACATGTCGGTCGTGCCGTGCCCCGACTGCAGAGGGGCGCGCCTGCGACCGGAGGCGCGCGCCGTGCTCGTCGGCGGCACCGCGATCCACGACTACACGCACATGCCCGCGCGACGGGCGCTCGGCTGGATCAGGGAGCTGCAGCTGAGCGACCAGGAGCGGCGGATCGCGAAGCTGATCCTGCGCGAGATCGAGGAGCGGCTCGCGTTCCTGGAGAACGTCGGCGTCGGCTACCTGTCGATGGACCGCGCGGCGGCGACGCTGTCGGGCGGTGAGGCGCAGCGGATCCGGCTCGCGACGCAGATCGGCTCGTCGCTGGTCGGTGTCCTCTACATCCTCGACGAGCCGTCGATCGGCCTCCACCAGCGCGACAACGAGAAGCTGATAGGGACGCTGGAGCGGCTGCGCGACCTTGGCAACACCGTGCTCGTCGTCGAGCACGACGAGGGCACGATGCGCGCCGCCGACCACGTGGTCGACATGGGGCCCGGCGCCGGCGAGCACGGCGGCCACGTCGTCGCGGAGGGCACGGCGGCGCAGATCGAGCAGGTCGCGGAGTCGCAGACCGGGCAGTTCCTCGCCGGCACCCGCCGGATCGAGATCCCCGCCAAGCGGCGCACGCCGAGCGGCTACGTGACGATCGAGGGCGCGAGGCAGAACAACCTCAAGGACGTCACCGTGAAGGTGCCGCTCGGCACCTTCACGGCCGTCACCGGCGTCTCCGGCTCCGGCAAGTCGACGCTCGTCAACGAGATCCTCTACAAGAGCGTCGCGAACAGACTGCACCGCGCCAAGCAGCGGCCGGGCGCGCACAAGCGCATCACCGGCCTCGACCAGCTCGACAAGATCATCGCCGTCGACCAGTCGCCGATCGGGCGCACGCCGCGCTCGAACCCGGCGACGTACATCGGCCTCTTCGACCTCGTCCGCGACCTCTTCTCCAGAACGCAGGAGGCGAAGGCGCGCGGCTACAAGCCGGGCCGCTTCTCCTTCAACGTCAAGGGCGGCCGCTGCGAGGTCTGCAGGGGCGACGGCCAGATCAAGATCGAGATGCACTTCCTGCCGGACGTCTACGTCCCCTGCGAGCAGTGCCACGGCAAGCGCTACAACCGCGAGACGCTCGAGGTCCACTTCAAGGGCAAGTCGATCGCGGACGTGCTGGAGATGCCGATCGAGGAGGCGCTCGAATTCTTCGAGCACATCCCGAAGATCCGCCGCCGGATCCAGACGCTGCACGACGTCGGGCTCGACTACATGCGCCTGGGGCAGCCGGCGACGACGCTCTCCGGCGGCGAGGCGCAGCGCGTCAAGCTCGCCGCAGAGCTGGCGAAGGTCGCGACCGGCAAGACGCTCTACATCCTCGACGAGCCGACGACGGGTCTTCACTTCGCCGACATCGAGAAGCTGCTGGAGGTGCTGCAGCGGCTGGTCGACCAGGGCAACTCGATCGTCGTGATCGAGCACAACCTCGACGTCATCAAGACGGCCGACCAGCTGATCGACATGGGTCCCGAGGGCGGTGACGAGGGCGGTCTGCTGCTCGGCTTCGGGACGCCGGAGGAGATCGTCGCGACGCCGGGCTCGGTCACCGGCGACTTCCTGCGCGACATCCTCGCGGCCGAGCGGCCGGTCGCGCTGAGCAGAAGAGCGGCGCCGAGAAGACGGCGCGCGCGCAAGGTGGCCGCGGCGGCGTAGCAGCCGGACGCGCAAGGTGGCAGCGGCGGCGTTGGTCAGCGCCGCTGCAGCGCTCTGAGCGCGGCGTCGATCTCGCGGTAGCGAGCGGCGCCGTCGAACAGCGTCAGCGGGCCGCCGCGGCGTCCGAGCGCCAACGTCGGCGTGCCTTTGACGCGCAGGCGCTGGGAGAGTCTGTCGGCGGCGCGGAGCGGGTCGAGCGTCGCGTCGGCGCGGGCCGCCGTCAGGGCGGCGTCGGCGTCGAGCCCGCTGACCAGCCGGCCGACCTCCAGCAGGTAGTCGTCGGTCACATAGCCGGTGTTCTCCTGGCCCTGGTTGGCGAACATCCGGCTGGTGAACTGCCACAGCCGCCGCTGCTCGCCGGCCGCGATCGCCATCCGCGCGGCACGCACGGAATCGCGGCCGAGGAATGTCAGCAGCCGGTAGCGGATCTGCAACGACCCGCCGGCGACCCAGCTGCGCACGATCCGCGGCAGCGCGCTCGCCGAGAACTCGGCACAGAAGGGGCACTGGAGGTCGGCGAACAGCTCCATCACCAGCGGCGCGTCGCGTCGGCCGAGCCGATCGCCATGCTGCGGCAGTCCGGCGACCGCTTGCTCGAGCCTCGACGACGCGGCGCTCGACGCTGCCGACGCCGTCGCGGGCAGCAGCAGGAGCAGCGAGAGGACGAGCGGCAGCAGCGGGCGCATCGGCCGATGATCGCGCATCGGCGGCAGGCGGGCGATCGAGACCGTCCGATAGCGTCCCGCCGATGAGCGAGACGGCCGAGCTGCGGCGCCAGGCGATCCTGTGGGCGCAGAAGTGGCGCTGGTATCAGCGCAACGAGCTGCCGTGGAATCGCGGCCGCATCCACTGGGAGCTGATGCGGCGGGAGGCGTTCGCGCGCTGGCCGCTGCACGGCAACGTGCTGGAGGCGCTCCAGCAGGGCCGGCTGGAGATTGGGCCCGGCGTCATGTTCGAGCCCGGCGTGTGGCTGACCGCGCCCGACCAGGCCCGCCTGCGGATCGGCGCCGGCAGCTTCCTCAACCTCGGCGTGATGATCGCCGCGATGGAGCTGGTCGAGATCGGCGAGCACTGCATGTTCGCCAACGGCTGCTTCGTGACCGACGGCAACCACCGCTTCGACGATCCCGACAAGCCGGTCCCGTGGCAGGGCTTCACGACGAAGGGGCCGACGCGGATCGGCGACAACGTCTGGTGCGGCGCCAACGTCGTCGTCACCAGCGGCGTGACGATCGGCGAGCGGGCGGTGATCGGCGCCAACAGCGTCGTCACCAGCGACATCCCCGCCTTCAGCATCGCCGCCGGCGCGCCCGCGAGAGTGCTGAAGCGGATCGAGTACCCGTAGCTACTTCGACAGCATCGTGCTGACGCCGAAGATGACGGCGCCGAGGCAGATCGCGAGGCCGATCAGCGCGATGGCGCCGTAGCCGACCATCGGCAGCGGGCGCGACTGCTGCTGCGCCTCGCCGGCACGGACCGTCCCGAGGATCAGCAGCGAGAAGGCGATGCTGATCCCGACGCCGGCGATCAGGCCTGCCTCGACGACCTCCAGCAGCTGACCCCAGTCGACGATCTTCGCCGCCAGCGGGGCGACCGCTTCGACGCCCAGGGCCCTCATGCGCTCTCCGCCGCGGTCGTCGTGATCGCCGCGCCCTTCTGCAGGCGCCGCGCGAATATGAACGCGACGAGCGCGACGCCGGCGGCGGCGACGACGATCGGGCCGAGCGCACCGTCGCCGAACAGGTGGGTGATCGCGTAGACGAGCCCGCCGACGAATGCCGAGGCCGGCAGCGTCAGCACCCAGGCGACGAGGATGTTGCCCGCGACGCCCCAGCGCACCGCCGACAGCCGCTTGGCCGCCCCGGCGCCCATCACGGCGCCGGAGATCGTGTGCGTCGTCGACAGCGGGTAGCCGAAGTGGGTCGCGGCGAGGATCACGGCGGAGCCGGCGCCCTGGGCCGCGAAGCCCTGCGCGGCGTCCATCTTGATGATGCGGCTGCCCATCGTCTTGATGATCCGCCAGCCGCCCATGTAGGTGCCGAGCGCGATCGCCGTCGCGGCCGAGACGACGACCCACGTCGGCACGGTCGCGTCGGCGCCGAGGTGGCCGCTGGAGATCAGCGCGAGCGTGATGATGCCCATCGTCTTCTGCGCGTCGTTGGTGCCGTGCGCGAGCGCCAGCAGGCCGCCGGAGAAGATCTGCCCGACGCGGAAGCCGCGGCTGACAGGTCCGGGCGCGAGCTTGCCGACGATGCGGTAGGCGAAGGTGATCGCGAGGCCGGCGGCGGCGAACGCCAGCAGCGGGGCGATCAGCGCCGGCACGAGGACCTTCGAGACGATCCCGTCGCCGTGGATCGCGCCGGTGCCGACGGCGACGAACATCGCGCCGACGACGCCGCCGATCAGGGCGTGCGAGCTGCTCGACGGCAGCCCGAAGTACCACGTAACGAGATTCCAGACGATCGCGCCGACCAATCCGGCGAAGACGATCGTCGTCGTCACGGCGCTCTGGTCGACGATGTTGTTGGCGATCGTCGAGGCGACCTCCAGCGACAGGAAGGCGCCGACGAAGTTGAGCACCGCCGCCAGCGCGACCGCGACGCGCGGGTTCAGCGCGCGCGTCGAGATCGACGTCGCGACGACGTTGGCGGTGTCGTGGAAGCCGTTCGTGAAGTCGAACGCGAGCGCCGTCGCGACGACGATGAAGAGGATGATGTCCTGGTCCATCGGGCCTGGAACGTCAGGAGTTCTTGATCACGATGCCCTCGAGCACGTTCGCGACGTGCTCGGTGGCGTCGATCGCGTCCTCGAGACGCTCGAACAGGTCCTTCCAGCGGATCACGACCATCGGGTCGATGCCGTTGTCGAACAGCGATGCGATCGCCTCGCGGACGACGCGGTCGCCCTCGTTCTCGAGCCGGTTGACCTCGACGGTGAAGTGCGAGATGTCCTTGAAGTCGCGCATCCGCGGGATCGCCTCGACGATCTGACGCGTCGACTGGAAGAGGATGTGAGCGAGCCGCTGCGCCTGCTCCATCGGCGCCTCGATCTTGTAGAGCCCGAGGTAGTCGGCGACCTCTTCGGTGAAGTCGACGACGTCGTCGATTCTCGACGCCAGCTCGAGGATGTCCTCGCGATCGATCGGCGTCACGAAGGTGTTGTTGAGGCGATTGATGATGTCGTGCGTGATCCGATCGCCCTCCTGCTCGCAGATCAGGATGTCCCGCGCGAGACCCTTGGTCTCGGGGAAGTTCCGCAGCATCTGGTCGAGCAGGTCAGCCGCCTGCAGCGCGTTGCGGCCCGCCTCCTCGAACAGGTCGAAGAACTCGCGGTCGCGGGGGGAGAAGATCTGTGACAGGCGCGCCATGTGTGAACGATCCGTGTACGAGATGTGTACGACGGCGCGGAGTGTAGAGGCTTGGCCGGAAGGCCGCGCGGCCGGCCCGCCGGGGCCGGCCGCGCGTGCGCCATGACGGCGCGCTGAGATCGCCCGCAGGGGGCTCCGCTCAGGCGACTTCCGCGCTGAAGCGCTCGAATTCGACCGGATCGATCGAGTAGGTGTGATCGGCCTCGGGGTAGCGCTGCGTGCGCACGTCCTCGGCGTAGGCGCGCACGCCCGCGACCATCTCGTCGTGGAGGTCGGCGTAGCGCTTGACGAAGCGCGCTCCGACGCCCTCGCGGATCCCGAGCAGGTCGTGGAAGACGAGCACCTGCCCGTCGGTCGCGGCGCCGGCGCCGATCCCGATGATCGGAACCTCCATCCGCTCCATCAACACGCTCGCGACCTGCGACGGGATCGCCTCGAAGACGATCGAGAAGCAGCCCGCCTCCTGCAGCGCGAGCGCGTCGCGGGCGACGTCGAGCGCGCGCTCGGCCGTGCGGCCCTGCGCGCGGTAGCCGCCGAGCGCGGTCGCCGTCTGCGGCGTCAGGCCGACGTGGCCCATCACCGGGATCCCGGCGTTCACGAGCGCGCGGGCGCGCTCGGCCGCGACGCCATTCGCTTCGAGCTTGACGGCGTCGGCCCCTGCCTCCTTGATGAAGCGGCGGGCCGTCTCGATCGCCTGCTGGTCGGAGGCCTCGAAGGAGCCGAACGGCAGGTCGGCGACGAGCAGCGGCGTGCGCAGCCCGCGGCGGGTCGCGCAGGCGAGCATGATCATCTCGTCGACCGATACAGGGACGGTCGAGGGGTAGCCGAGCACGGTCATCGCGCCCGAGTCGCCGACGAGCACGACGTCGACGCCGGCCTGCTCGGCGACGACGGCCGACGGGTAGTCGTACGCCGTGACCATCACGATCGGCTCGCCGAGGCGCTTCTTCTCGGCCAGCTGGGGGAGTGAGACCGGCAGCCGGTCGATCGACCCGGCGCTGGTGGGGACGTTGCTGGGGACAGGTGCTGCGGACATGGTGCGGAACTCCTTGTCAGGCAAGGTTGGCGCCCTCACGAGAGGAGGGTCGCCACCTCGCTGTCGACGTGGATGATCTGGTTCTGCGAATCGACGTGCACGACTCTCGGCTCGTAGTGCTCCATCTCCGTGCGGTCGTACTGCGCGTAGGAGATGACGATGATCGTGTCGCCGTGGTGGACGAGGCGGGCGGCGGCGCCGTTGACCTTGATCTCGCCGGAGCCGCGCTCGCCGGCGATCGTGTACGTCTCGAAGCGGGCGCCGTTGTCGACGTCGACGACGGCGACCTGCTCGTGCTCCAGGATGTCGGATGCCTCGAGCAGATCCGGGTCGATCGTGATCGAGCCGACGTAGTGCAGGTCGGACGCGGTCACGGTCGCGCGGTGGATCTTCGACTTCAGCATGGTGCGGATCATGCGGATACCGGGGCTCCGTCGGTGGTGGTCAGGATCGTGTTGTCGATCAGCCGGGCTGGCCCGACGCGCGCGGCGAGGGCCAGCAGCACCTCGCCGTCGAGGCGATCGACGGGGGCAAGCGTGTCGGTCGCGACGAGCGCGACGTACTCGGGCTCGACGGCGTACTCCGCGAGCGCGGCGCGGGCGACGCGCTCGACGGCGGCGGCCTCGCGCTGGCCGCCGGCGACGGCCGCCTCAGCGGCGTCGAGCGCGCGCCGCAGCGCGATCGCGCGAACGCGGTCGTCGGTTCCGAGGTAGGCGTTGCGGCTCGACATCGCGAGGCCGTCGGGCTCGCGCACGGTCGGACAGACCTCGATCCGCACCGGGATGTCGAGATCGCGCACGAGGCGGCGGATCACGAGCGCCTGCTGCGCGTCCTTCTGGCCGAAGTAGGCGACGTCCGGCTGCACCATGTTGAGCAGCTTGGAGACGACGGTCGCGACGCCGTCGAAGTGACCGGGGCGGTGGGCGCCCTCGAGCGTCGCGGCGACTCCGGCGACGCTGACGGTCGTCGCGAAGCCGGCGGGATAGACCTCGTCGACCGACGGCGCGAAGAGGTAGTCGACGCCGGCGCTCGAGGCGACGTCGGCGTCGCGCTGCTCGTCGCGCGGGTAGGCGTCGAGGTCGTCGGTCGGCGCGAATTGGGTCGGGTTGACGAACAGCGAGACGACCGTCACGGCGTGGGCGGCGACGGCGCGCTCCATCAGCGAGCGGTGGCCGGCGTGGAAGGCGCCCATCGTCGGCACGAGCCCGATCGTGCGCTCGGCGAGCCGCTCGGTGCGCAGGAGGGAGCGCAGCTCGCTCACAGTGCGAATGACTCGCAACGACATCAGGCCACGCCCTCGCTTGCCAGCGCCCGCGAGTTCCCGTTTGCGTCGGGAGCGCCGCTCGCCGGCGTGGAACTCGCAATGCCCGCCAGGGCACGGGTTGCATCGGCGAGCGCGTCGAACAGCTCCAGCAGCTCCGGCGTCCGTTCGGCGATCGCGTCGCGCTGGCGCGTCACGGTCGCCTCGTCGCCGCGCGCGATCGGCCCCGTCAGCGCCCGCTCGCCGCCGAGCGCGGCCCAGTTCTCCAGCGCCGCGCGCACGAGCGGGACGAGCGCGGCGCGGTCGATCCCGGCGCTGGCGCCGATCCGCTCCGCCGCGGCCTCGAGCGTCACGAGGAAGTTCGATGCGACCGAGGCGGCCGCGTGGTAGGCGGCGCGATCGTCGTCGGCGACCTCGACCGGCGCCATCTCAAGCGCTCGCGCCAGCGCGGTCGCGGTCGCGAGCGCCGCGTCGCTGCTGCCGGCGACGGCGGCGGTCGCGCCGTCGAACGTCGGCACACCGTCGGCGGGGACGGTCATCAGCGGATGCAGCGAGAAGCGCTCGTGCGGCGCCAGCGGCGCGAGCGTGGTGGCGCCGGAGCAGTGGCCGACGAGCCGGCCGGGACGGGGCTCGATCGCGCGCGCGGCGGCGGCGATCTCGCCGTCGGGGACGCACAGCAGGATGATCTCGGTGTCGTCGCCTGACCAGCCGCGCCCGAAGGGGCCGGTGACGGCGATGCCGGCAGCGGGCAGCGCGTCAGCGAGCGCCCGGCCGAGACGTCCGGGGCCGACGATCGCGCAGCGGCTGCGCGTGAGATCTTGGAGATCCGATTCCCGTTCCAGTTCCCGCATGGGAGATACCGGTCGAGCAGTGTGGTGGCACGACGTAGACACGACAGTCCGTCCCCGTGGGTGACGGCTCAGCGCAGATGGTAGTACAGCCGTCGGGCGACGTGAATACCATCGGGAAGCGATGACCACCGCCGTCGAGCGTCGTGAGCTGCTGAAGGAGGTCTGGCGCGAAGCCAGCACCTGCACGAAGTGCCCGCTCTCGGAGACGCGCCAGACCGTCGTCTTCGGCGCCGGCAACGCCGACGCCGACCTGATGTTCGTCGGCGAGGCGCCCGGCGCCAACGAGGATCGCGGCGGCCTGCCGTTCATCGGCCAGGCCGGCAGACTGCTCGACAAGCTGCTGCAGGAGGTCGGGCTCGAGCGCGCCGACGTCTTCATCGCGAACGTGCTCAAGTGCCGTCCGCCGGGCAATCGCGACCCGCGCCCGACTGAGATCGAGACCTGCCGCGACTACCTCCACCGGCAGGTCGAGCTGATCGAGCCGAAGGTGATCTGCACGCTCGGCAACTTCTCGACGAAGCTGCTGCGCGACGACCCGACCGGGATCTCGAAGGTCCACGGCAGACCGGAGGTGCAGGTGCTCGGCCGCCGCGCCGTCACGCTGCTGCCGATCTACCACCCGGCCGCCGCGCTCTACACGCCGAGCATGCTCGACACGCTGCGGGCCGACTTCGCGCAGCTGCCGGAGCTGCTGGCGGCGCCGCTGCCGGAGCAGCCCGCGCCCGAGGTGTTCGAGCCGGTCCCCGAAGTCGTGGAGCCGGAGGCGGAGCCCGCCCCGCAGCCCGCCGCCGAGGCCACCCCGGAACCCGCCGAGGAAGGCGCCCCGCAGCCCGGTGCCGAGGTGCTCGAAGCGGCTGCCAAACAGGCCGACGAGCACCAGCTCGGCCTGTTCTAGCCACCGTCGCGGGACGGTCGTCCGTCCAGAAGATGGAAGCCTGGGGTGGAGGATGGCGCGCCCGCATCGTAAGGTCCCGGCATGGCGACGATCGGAGCCCGGCTCGCCGAACGCGACCGGCGCAGATTCGTGGGACGGGGCGTCGAGCTCGCGTTCCTCGAGCGCTGCCTGAACGGCCACGGCGACGCCAGCGTCGTGCTGATCCACGGCCCCGGCGGGATCGGCAAGTCGACGCTGCTGCGCGAGCTGGCCCGCCGCGCCGGCGCCAGCGGACGCCGCGCCCACTTCGTCGAGGGCCGCGAGCTGGCCCCGGCCCCACGCGCGCTCGACGCCGCGCTGGCGAGCGCCCGCGAGGAGCCCGAGCCGCTGATCCTGATCGACACCTACGAGCAGATGACGGCGCTCGACGGCTATCTGCGCGGCGACGTCGTGCCGAGCCTGCCGGAGCGGGCGCTGGTCGTGATCGCCGGCCGCGAGCCGCCTGGTCGCGGCTGGCTGGAGGGCGGCTGGGAGAGCATCGCGGTGCAGGTCGAGCTGAGCGGGCTCAGCGCGCAGGAGGCGCAGGAGCTGCTGGCGCTGCACGGGGTCGAGGACGAGCGCCGCGCGCGCGAGCTGATCGGCTGGGCGCAGGGCTCGCCGCTCGCGCTCGCGCTCGCCGGCGACGACGCGCTCGGCGCCGGGATCGGTGCGACCGCGACCGCCAACGGCCCCGCCGCGCCCGCGCGCGGCGACGGCGTCGAGCGGCCGGAGCTGGTGCGCGCGCTGATCCGCCGGCTGGCCGAGGCCGAGATCGACGGGCCCCACCTCGGTCCGCTGGCGGTCGCCGCGATCGCGCGCGTGACGACGATCGACCTGCTGCGCGAGGTGCTGCCCGACGCCGACGCGGTGCAGGCGTACATGTGGCTGCGCGAGCGCACGTTCGCGGAGCCGCTGGGGGAGGGGATCGCGCTCCACGAGCTGGTCCGCAAGGCGCTCAACGCCGACCTGCGTCATCGCGACCGCGAGCGCGAGCGCGACCTGCGACGACGGATCGCCGATCATCTCCACGCGAAGGCGGTCGCAGGCCACCAGCTGCTGTCGATCGACCTCTCGCACCTCGTCGAGAACGAGGCGATCCGCTGGGGCTTCTCGTGGGACGGGGCCGGCGAGCACCGGCTCGACGAGGTCCGCGCGGGCGACAGGGAGGCGGTCCAGCGGCTGCTGACGGAGCGGCGCGCGCCGGAGCGCTGGGCGGTGCTGGAGCCGTACTTCGAGGTCGCCCCGGAGCGGATCGCGATCGTGCGCGACCTGTCCGACCGGATTCGCGGCTTCGAGCTGTCGGTGACGGTCGCCAACGCTCCGTCGATCGCCGCCGAGGACCCGCAGCTGGGCCCATGGCTCGAGCACGCGCGCGCGGCGGCCCCGCTCGGCAACGCGGTCCTGTGGCAGGCGGCGGTCGACTTCACCGGCGACCCGGCGACGCGGGTGCAGGCGATGCTCGGGATGTCGGGGATCCTGCGCTCCGGCCTGGAGAACCCGCGCTTCGCCTACCTGCCGATCGACCCGCGGCTGGAGGAGGCGATCCGCTTCGCGCAGGCGGCCGGCGCCCGCCATCTGCCGGAGCTGGACGTGACGCTCGACGGCCGGCTGACGCAGTGCCACCTGCTCGACTACGGCCCGGGCGGGCTGCTCGGCGCGCAGCGGGCGCTGATCTACGGCGAGCTGGGGCTCGCCCCGCCGGCGCCGCCGCAGCCGCCGCCGGCCGCCGGCGCGGGCACCGCCGGTGCCGCCGGCCCT
>NZ_JAWSTH010000133.1:0-15723 GCF_033542075.1 Conexibacter stalactiti | reverse complement strand
GCGCTGCGCGAGGTCGGCGCCGCTCGCGAGCTGGGCGCCGCCCGCGCCAACATCGCCCGCGCCTGGCGCGCCGCCCCCGCCCGCGACGCGCGCACCCGCGCCCGCCGTGCCGCCGATCGCGGTCAGGTTCAGCACGGTCGTCGCGAGGTTCGCGGCGCCGCGCCCGCGCACGACCGTCGTGCGCAGCCCCATCGCGCCGGCCAGCGCCGCGATCGTCAGCAGCGCCGCCGCATCGCCCGCCCGCGGCTCGAACGCCGCCGCCACGGCGGTCGCGAGCAGCAGCAGCGCGATCTCGACCGCGACCGCCGTGCTCACGCCCGCGCGCGCCGCGCCCGCCGCCTGGATGCCGCCCGCGGTCGTGCCGACCCGCAGCAGCAGCGCCGCGGCGACGCCGCCGGCCACGAAGGCGCACAGCGCGGTCAGCGGAGCGGCGACGTCCGGGGCGCCCTCCGCGCCCGCGACGCCGAGCCCGAGGAAGACGACGTTGCCCGTCTGCATCGCGCAGAAGACCTGCCCGAGGCCGAGGAAGGCGACCGCGTCGAGCATCCCCGTCGCACAGGTCAGCGCCAGCAGCCGCCGTTCTCGCCCGCCCAAGCCCAGTCCCCGCACGACTCCGGATCCTCGCGCAGGGGGCGGACGACGGCGCGGCGGCGCCCGCCGCGCGCGGCTCAACGCTCGTCGTTCGCGCTCGCCCGAGCTACCGTCTCCGGATCATGCCGTTCCTGCTGCTCGCCGCGCTGATCGTCGCCGGCGTCGTCGTGATGCTCAACCCCGGCGGCGCGCACTGATGGCCCGCGCGCCCGCCGCTGCCGACCCGCGCGCCGGGATGGTCCGCCTCGACGGCGGCACCTTCCGCATGGGCAGCGAGGAGTTCTATCCCGAGGAGGCGCCGGTCCACCACGTCGCGCTCGACCCCTTCTGGATCGACGCGCGCCCGGTCACCGTGCGCGACTTCCGCCGCTTCGTGCAGGAGACCGGCCACGTCACGCACGCCGAGCGGGCGCCCGACCCCGCCCTCTACCCCGACGCCGACCCGGCGCTGCTGGTGCCCGGCTCGCTCGTCTTCCGCAAGCCGCCGCGGCGCGTCCCGCTCGCCGACTGGCGGCGCTGGTGGGCGTGGGTCCCCGGCGCCGACTGGCGCCATCCCGGCGGGCCGGGCACGAGCGTGAAGGGCCGCGACCGCCACCCGGTCGTCCATGTCGCCCACGCGGACGCGACGGCGTACGCGGCGTGGGCCGGCAAGGCGCTGCCGACCGAGGCCGAGTGGGAGTACGCGGCGCGCGGCGGGCTCGACGGCGCGCGCTACGCCTGGGGCGAGGAGGAGCGGCCCGGCGGGCGCCTGATGGCCAACCACTGGCAGGGCGAGTTCCCGTGGGAGAACCGCAAGGCGAAGGGCTGGGAGGGCACCTCGCCGGTCGCGACCTTCCCGCCGAACGGCTTCGGCCTCTGGGACATGGCCGGCAACACGTGGGAGTGGACCGACGACTTCTTCACCGCCGCCCACGAGGCGGCGCCGTCGCCCTGCTGCGCGCCGCGCAACCCGCGCGCTGAGGACGCCGCCGCGAGCTGCCGCCCGGACGAGCCCGGCGGCGACTTCCCGCGTCGCACGATCAAGGGCGGCTCGCACCTCTGCGCGCCCAACTACTGCCTGCGCTACCGCCCCGCCGCGCGCCAGGGCGAGCCGGTCGACACGACCACCAGCCACATCGGCTTCCGCTGCGTCGCGCGCGAGCGCTGAGCGACCGACTGAACCGGTCAACGCACCGGGCGCTCACCCGCTCGCCTCCCCAGGTTGCGATCGTCGGGGGCGGGTAACTCGTGCTCGCGGTCCGAGCCACCCGACCGGAAGCGCAGTTCAGTCCATTCTTTCGGAAGGAGTCGCGATGGCCATCGACAGCCAGAGCACCGTTGACGCCCAGGGCGCCAAGGAGCAAGTGCAGGAGAAGGCCCAGCAGGCCGCGCAGGAGGCGAGATCCCGCCTTCACGATCAGGTCGACCAGCGCTCGACGCAGGTCGGCGAGCAGGTGTCCTCCAGCGCGCAGGCGCTGCGCTCGACGGCTGAGCAGCTCAGAGACGAGGGGCAGGACGGTCCCGCGAAGGCTGCCGAGCAGCTCGCCGGCCATGCCGAGAAGGTCGGCAGCTATCTGAGCGAGTCCGATGCCGACCGGATCCTCCACGACGTGGAGGAGTTCGCTCGCAGACAGCCGCTGGCGGTCGTCGGGATCGGGCTGTTCGCCGGGTTCGCGGCGTCGCGCTTCCTGAAGGCGTCGAGCCGCTCTCGCTACGAGCGCCGCGGCGACGTCGGCTACCAGCCGCCACGGCGGATCGCCTCGCCGACCGCCCCGGAGGCATCCTCGCCGGCCATCCCGCCGGCCGCCGCGCCGTCGGTTCCGCCGCCGGTGCCCAGCGGCCTGGGCTAGAGGAGGCGACGATGGAGAACCACGATCGCCGCGACGAGTCGATCGGCGAACTGGTGCGCGATCTCGCCGGCGAGACCAACACGCTCCTGCGGCAGGAGATCGAGCTGGCGAAGGCGGAGCTGAGCGAGAAGGTCAGAGCCGCCGGAAAGGGCGCCGGCATGTTCGGCGCCGCCGGCGTCGTCGCGCTGCTCTCGCTGGGGGCGCTGACAGCGTGCCTGATCGCGCTGCTGGCGACCGCGCTGGACCACGTCTGGCTGGCGGCGTTGATCGTCGCACTGGTCTACGGGGCGATCGCCGGCGTGCTCGCGATGCGCGGCCGCGACGAGGTCAAGGAAGCGGCGCCGCCGGTGCCGGAACAGACGATCGAGACTTTGAAGGAGGACGTCGAATGGGCCAAGACCCGGACGCGATCCGCCGCGAGGTAGAGCACACACGCGAGCGGATGGGCGAGACGATCGACGCGCTCGGCTACAAGGCCGACGTCAAGACCCGCACCAAGGAGAACATCTCCGGAAAGGTCGACACCGTGAAGGAACGACTCGGCGTCGCGACCGACAAGGTCAGCGACGTGACGCCCGACGGCGATCAGGTCAAGCAGCAGACCAGACGCGCGGTCGGCATCGCGCAGGAGAACCCGCTCGGCCTCGCCGTCGGAGCAGCCGCGATCGGCTTCCTCGCCGGGATGCTGATCCCCAGCTCGCGCGTCGAGGACGAGAAGCTCGGACCGATGGCCGACCAGGTCAAGGAACAGGTCAAGCAGACCGGTCAGGAAGCGCTTGAGCACGGCAAGCAGGTCGCGCAGAGCGCGGCCGAGACCGTCAAGGACGAGGCCCAGGAGCACGGCCAGCAGCTCGCCGACAGCGCCCGCGAGAACGCCGGCGCGGTCAGCGCCGGCAACTCCTCCAGCTGACGACGCCGCCGCTGGCAGGCCGGCATGCCCGGCTGCCGGCGGCGCGCGCCCTCAGGCGCAGAAGCGCTCGGTCAGCCAGCGCGCGAGCCCGTCGACGCCGCGCTCGCGCGCGACCGCGCGCTGGCGCACGGCGCCGTTGGCGACGATCGCCGCGCGTGTCGCGAGGAGCGCGTCGCCGCAGCCGAGGCGCTCCGCCGCCGGCGCGACCGCGTCGACCAGCTCGCCGAGCCGGTCGCGCGTGGGCACGCGCTCCCCGCTGCCGAGGTCGGCGAGCGTGCCGTCGAGACCGTGCCGCAGCGCCGACCAGCGGTTCTCCTCGATCCGCCACGTCGGCGCGTCGGGCAGCGGCTCGCCGGCGTCGTGACGCTCCGCGAGCGTCGCGACCAGCGCCTGCGCGAACGCGATCACGCCGGTCGCCTCCCCGACCGTCGTCTGCGCGTCCGGGACGCGCAGCTCCAGCGTGCCGAACGCGGCGTGCGGACGCAGCTCCCACCACCACATCCGCGGCTGCGGGACCGACCCGGCGCGCGCGCCCCAGCGCAGCTCTGCCGCGAACTGCTCCCAGCTCTCCAGCCGCGGCGGGACGCCCTGGCGCGGCAGCTGCTCGCAGATCGTCGGGCGCGCCGACGCGAGGCCGCTGTCGCGCCCGCCATGGAACGGCGCGTTGGCCGCCAGCGCCGTCAGCTCGGGCAGGTACGTGCGCAGCGCGTTGTAGACGGCGAGCGTGCGATCGGCGCCGCCGACGGCGACGTGCACCTGCAGCCCCGCGACGAGCTGGCGCCGCGCGATCGACCCGTACTCCGCCTGCAGCACGTCGTAGCGCCCGCCGCTGCTCAGCACCCCCTCGGCAGCGCTGAAGGGATGCACGCCGGCGACCGCCGGCAGCACCAGCCCGTCGGCGGCGGCCGCGAGATCGCGGCGCGCGGCGGTGAGCTGCGCGACGGCATCGGCGACCGACGCCGCCGGCGCGGTCGCGATCTCGAGCTGGGCCGCCGGCAGCTCGGGCTTGAAGCGCCCGTCGCCGCCGAGCCGGCGCAGCAGCTCGCCGGCGACCGCTGCCAGCTCGAGCGTGTCCGGGTCCAGCAGCATCAGCTCCTCCTCGACGCCGACGGTGAAGCCGCCCGCCGCGTCGAAGCGGCGGCGCAGCTCGTCGGCGCCTGGAGGGTTCGACAGCGCGGTCGTCGTCATCACGCTCAGATTGACCGCTGGCGGCGGTCTCCAACCCCCATCGGCGATGGCGGGCGTTCGCGGTCGGTTTGAAGCCACGCGCTCGCGAGAAGCTAATGGCCATGGCGACGACCGTCACGCGCCCCGCCGGACCCCGCACGATCGAGCTTCCGACGCCGCGTGGGCCGCTGAGCGAGCGCCTCTTCACCACCCTGCTGCTGCCGGCCGGAACGCGGCTCGACGCGCCCGTCCCCGAGCAGCTCGAAGCGAGCGCCGACCCGCTCGTCGACGAGGACCTGCAGCTCGCGCTCTACGTCAGCTACGAGCTGCACTACAGCGAGCTCGCCGGCGTCGACCCCGACTGGGAATGGGATCCCGGCCAGCTCGCCTTCCGCGCCGCGCTCGAGCGTCCCTTCGAAGCCGCGATCCGTCAGCTCGTGGGATCGATCGAGGAGGTCGATCCGACGCAGGTCGGCACGGCACTGCAGGAGCTGATCGCCGCGGACGACGGGCCACCGCTGTCGCGCCGGATCGAGACGCGCGCCGACGCGGAGCAGGTGCGCGAGTTCCTGATCCACCGCTCTGCCTACCAGCTCAAGGAGGCCGATCCCCATTCGTGGGCGATCCCCCGCCTGGCCGGGAGACCGAAGGCCGCGCTCGTCGAGATCCAGACCGACGAGTACGGCGGCGGCGACGCCGAGCGCATCCACGCGGTGCTGTTCGCGAAGGCGATGCGCGCGCTCGGGCTCGACCCCGCCTACGGCACGTATCTGGAGCGGCTGCCCGCGATCACGCTCGCGACGGTCAACCTGATGTCGCTGTGCGGGCTGCACCGGCGCCTGCGCGGCGCGATCGTCGGCCACCTCGCCGCGTTCGAGATGACCTCGTCGCTGCCCAACCGGCGCTATGGCAACGCCCTGCGCCGTCTCGGCTTCGACCGCGACGCGACCGACTTCTTCGACGAGCACGTGACGGCCGACGCCGTGCACGAGAACATCGCGGCGTGGGACCTCGCCGGCGGGCTCGCGACCGCCGAGCCGCAGCTCGCGGGCGACATCCTCCTCGGCGCCCGCGCGCTGCTGGCGATCGAAGCCCGCTGGGCCGAGCACCTGCTCGCCGCCTGGGACGACGACGCCAGCTCGCTGCTGCCGCCCGCGCACGCGTAGCTGCTCCCGCCCTGCCGGCTGCGTCCGGGAGTGGGTTCCGGGGTCAGCGGGTACGGTCTGAAGAGAAGGCGAACGTCTCACTGGGTTCTTTCGGCCCCGTTCGTCTCAGGTCAGTCACGCGGCAAGAGCGCGCTCAGTCCCTCGGGCGGGTTCCGGCGGTGGTCCATTCGCAGTCGAGTCAAGGATCGCCTATGTCAGTTTCGCTCGCCCCACCGGCATCACCGGGTCGTCACCCGGACTCGTCGCCCCCCAGCACGATCCGCGCGGAGGAGCTGATCCGGCGCTACCGCGAGACGAACGATCCGCGCTGCCGCGCCCGCGCGATCGAGTCGCACCTGCCGCTGGCGCACAAGCTCGCGCGCCGGTACCACCCCGGCCCCGAACCGCTCGACGATCTGGTGCAGGTCGCCTGCGTCGGCCTCGTGAAGGCGATCGATCGCTTCGATCCGGACGCCGGCTACCGCTTCGCGTCGTTCGCGATCCCGACGATCACCGGAGAGCTGCGCCGTCACTTCCGTGACACGACGTGGTCGGTTCACGTCCCGCGCGGCGTCCAGGAGGACGCCCTGCGGCTGCGCCGCGCGACGACCGAGCTGAGCGAGCGCTCGGGACGCGCCCCGACCGTCGGCGAGCTGACCGCCGCGACCGGGCTCGACGCCGAGCAGATCACCGAAGCGCTGCACGCGACGACCGCCAAGGCGACCGCGTCGCTCGACCGTCCCGTGCTCGGCCACGACGACGGCAGCGGCGGCAGCGTGACCGTCGGTGACACGATCGGCGCCGACGACCACGGCTTCGTCCTCGCCGAGCACCGCAGCGCGCTCGCGCCGAGACTGCGCGATCTGTCGCCGCGGGACCGCGAGCTGCTCCGCCTGCGCTTCGTCGAGGACATGACGCAGCTCGAGATCGCGCAGCGGATCGGCTGCTCCCAGATGCAGGTCTCGCGGCTGCTGCGGCGCGCGCTCGAGCAGCTCGCGCGTTAGCCGTTCGCGTCGCCTCTGACCGGCGTCCGTGCCGGCGGATCGAGCGCCGCGTCGTCGGTCGCCTGCCCGACCGGCTTCTGCTGGACCTGGCCCGCCGAGGTCGCATGCACGGCCATCTCCGGAGCCGGCTCGTCGAAGAGGAAGAGCTCGACGACGGTGTTGGGCTCGAACAGCACCTGGCTCTGGTAGGTGACGACCTTGCGGCCGGTCAGCTTCTCGACCGCCCCGACGAGCCGGTCGGTCATCTCGTTCTGGAACTCCTGGCGGAAGTGACGGACGACGTCGGAGCGGCCGAACTCCAGCATCGTGCGTTCGGCCGTCGTCATCCCGTCTCGCATCACCACCACGAGCAGGTCGTCGAGCATGTAGGACTTGGCGCGCGTGGGGCCGCGACCGAAGTACTCCTTCATCACGCGCACCATCTCGTTCGAAATCTGGGACAGCAGCTCGGCGCCTCGCGCCTGCGTGTTCTCCTCGATCTCTGCCATGGACAACCTTTACCCGCGTCCGCGGCGCCCGACAACAGCCGGCGGCTTCAGCCGGCCGCGGCGCGCTGGTTCGGATGTCCGGGGCCGGGCCACGGGGCCAGCAGCAGGATCAACCGCGTGTCCGCGATGGCGCGCACGGCGTGGCGCTCGCCCGGGCGCCAGTGGACGAGCGCGCCGGAGCTCACGCGGCGCGTGGTGCCGTCGCCGTCGAGTTCGACCGATCCCTCGTGCACGTGCAGCCACGCGTGCTCGTGGACCTCGTGATCCTGCAGCTCCTCGCCGGCCGGCAGGTTGATCGCGATCACGCGCGCCGCGCCTTCGTCGGAGTGCAGCACCTGTGGCTGGTGCGGCTCGATCTCGAGCGCGGCGATGTCCCAGATCTCCATGGAACGGCGTCTACCCGCGTTCCCCGCACGCATATCCGCGCGCGCGGGCGCTGCGTGAAGCGCCCAGGTCGCGGGTAGCCGAGACGCATGTCATCGATCTCGACAGCCCTTCGGCACGGTGCGGACAGCGGCCCGGCGATCGACCTGCTCCCGCTCGGCCTGCGCCAGCGGGTCTCCGCCGAGATCTTCCAGGCGCTCGTGCTCGCGGGCGTCGCCAGTCGCGCCGACGGCCGTGACGAGCTGACCGCCGCGGACCTGCTCGACGCGCTCATCGCGGCGACGGGCAGATCGTCGAGCGCGCGGGCGGCCGCCGAGCAGGCAGGCCCGCTCCCCGCGCGTGCTCCGGCGCCGGCGCGCGTGACGCCGTACCGCGACGGTCCGTACCTGCTGCGCGGCGCGTTCGAGCTGACCGACCAGGACGGCGAGCCGATCCCCTGCTCGCGCTCGACGGTCGCGCTGTGCCGCTGCGGCCGCTCCCAGATCCGCCCGTTCTGCGACGGCACGCACAAGCTGATCGACTTCAGAGCGCAAAGCGGCGCAGAGGCCGACGTCGGCGCGGCCGCACCGTGACCGCTCAGCGCGGGTCGCGCGCGAGGACGACCTTCGTCGTCTTCGCGCCGTAGGCGGTGGGCGCGTCCTCCCAGTCGGCCAGCAGCGTCGTCACGCGCTCGGCCGGGAATCCGCTGCCGGCGACGAAGCGCAGCAGGTCGGGCAGCGTCGCGCGGGCGTGCGAGACGCCGATCCGCAGCGTCGCGTCGGTGGCGTACATGCGCATCAGCGGCAGCCGCGTGCCGGAGGCGAGGTAGTAGCCGACGGCGGTGCAGCTCCCGCCCGGGGCGAGCGCTCGCAGCGCGGCGCGCAGGCCGGCGGCGCGGGAGGTCGCCTCGACGGCGACCTCGTAGCGGCCGTCGAGCCGCTGCCGGCGCCGTTGGAGCGGCGCGGCACGGGCGCCGAACGACGCCGCGATCGAGCGCCGTGCCGGATCGTCGTCGAGGTAGTCGACGACCGCGGCGCCGTGCGCGACGGCCAGCCCGGCGGCGTAGAGGCCGATGCTCTTGGCGCCGCCGCCGAGCACCAGGACGCGGCCGCCGGGACGCTCGGCGAGCGCGGGCACGACGGCGCGCCAGGCGTCGGCGAGGTTGTCGCTCCCCGCGGCCACCCGCTCGGCCGGGACCCCGGCGGGAACCGGCACGAGCATGTGGGACGCGAACGGCACGCGCAGCAGGTCGGCGACCATCCCGCCCCACGGCCCGGCCGCCGGCCCGAAGCCGTATGCGGCCAGCTCGCCGGCGGCGGCCTCGCACTTCGAGGTCAGGCCGGCGCGGCAGCGGGCGCAGTCGCCGCAGGAGACGGCCCACGGCACGACGACCGTCTCGCCGACGCTCAGGCCGCTCACCGCGCTTCCGAGCGCGACGACCTGCGCGACGCACTCGTGCCCGATCGCGAACGGGCCGCGGAACGGCACCCTGCCGCAGATGCACGCGACGACCGGATCGATCGCGCGGACCGCGATCCCGGCCTGCATTACCCGCGAGACGGGCCGGTGCAGCGGCACCGTGTCGCCGTCGCAGCGGCTCGCCAGGAACGGCCGCACGATCGCGTCGGTCGGCCGAACCAGCTCGGGGTCGGGGCGCTGCGCCCATGCCAGGGTTCCCGCGCGGATGTGGTGAAGCTCTCGCATGATCAGCGGTACAGTAGTGTGAATCCGGATTCACACCGCGCTGCGGCATGCGGCGCGCGCATGGCGAACCGAGCGGACGGAGGAGCGGGATGAGCGCAACCGAGCAGATCTCGACGGACGGGCCGGGCCGCGCAGCCGGCGCCGCCGCGGCGCCCGACGCCGCGCCGACGCGGCGCGTGCTCAACCAGGCGCCGTCGCTGCAGCCGATCAACTTCTACGACGTCGACCTGCCGCTGCGGGAGGCGCTCCAGCGCGAGGGCGGTGCGTGGGGCGAGGAGCGGGCGCGGGAGATCGGCGCCGCCGCCGGCACCGTCGAGGCGCGTGAGCACGGGCTGCGCGCCGAGCGCAACGAGCCGGTCCTGACGCCCTACGACCGCTGGGGCAACCGCGTCGACACGGTCGAGCTGGATCCCTCCTGGCACTGGCTGCTGCGCGGCGGCATCGAGCGCGGCCTCGCCGGGCTGCCGTGGCGCGAGCCGAGAGCGGGCGGCCACGTCGTCCGCGCGGCGCTCTTCAACCTCTGGACCAACGCCAACGGCGGCGTGATGTGCCCGATCTCGATGACCTACGCGGTCGTCCCCGCGCTGCGCGACGGCGCGCCGCGGCTGGCGGCCGAGTGGGAGGAGCGGCTCACCCGCCCCGACTGCGACGGCGGCGCGATCGCCGGCATGGCGATGACCGAGCGCCAGGGCGGCTCGGACGTGCGCGCCAACATCACGACCGCGACCCCGGCCGGCGGCGGCGACTACGAGCTGTGGGGCCACAAGTGGTTCTGCTCCTACCCGCCGTGCGACGTCTTCCTCGTGCTCGCGCAGGCGCCGGCCGGCCTCTCCTGCTTCCTCGTCGAGCGCGGGCCGGGGATGGAGTTCCAGCGGCTGAAGGACAAGCTCGGGACCCGCTCCCTCCCCTCCTCCGAGGTCGAGTTCCGCGGCATCCGCGGCCGCCTCGTCGGCACTGAGGGCGGCGGCGTCAAGGCGATCATCCGGATGGTCAACCACACGCGGCTCGACTGCCTGATCGGCTCGACGATCTCGATCCGCCGCGGCACCGTCGAGGCGATCCATCACGCCCGCCACCGCTCCGCCTTCGGCGCGAAGCTGGTCGACCAGCCGGCGATGCTGAACGTGCTCGCCGACCTGGCGCTGGAGTCGGAGGCCGCGACGGCCGTCTCGATGCGGGTCGCGCGCGCCTACGACGAGGACGACGCCGCCTTCCGCCGGCTCGCCACCGCGGTGATGAAGTACCACGTCTGCAAGCGCGCCTCGCCGCATGCCAACGAGGCGCTCGAGTGCCTCGGCGGCAACGGCTTCGTCGAGGACTCCGGCCTGCCGCTGCTCTACCGCGACGCGCCGTTGATGTCGATCTGGGAGGGCTCCGGCAACGTCGCCGCGCTCGACGTGCTGCGGGCGCTCGTGAAGGAGCCCGAGGGCCTGCCGGCGCTGCTCGCGGAGTGCGCGCTGGCCAGCGGTGCCGACGCCCGCTTCGACACCCACCTGGCGCGGGCGCGCGGCCAGGTAGAGGCGCTCTTCTCGGCGTCGGATGCGCGCACCGTCGAGGAGCGGATCTTCGAGAGCCAGTTCCTCGCGCGCCGGATCGTCGAGGACCTCGCCGTCGCGCTGCAGGGCAGCCTGCTGCTGCGCCACGCCCCGCCGGCCGTCGCCGACGCCTTCTGCCGCGCGCGCCTCGGCGGCGAGGGCGGCCGCGCGTACGGGACGCTGCCGGCCGGCGTCGACGCGCGCGCGATCGTCGACCGGGCGCTCCTAGCATGAGCGAGATCCGCACCATCCGATACTCCGTCGCGGACGGGATCGGCCGGATCGTGCTCGACCGTCCCGCGCGCGGCAACGGGCTGACGCCGCTGCTGCTGCACGAGCTGGAGACGACGGTCGAGCGCGCCGACCTCGACCCCGCGGTGCGCGTGATCGTGCTGTCGGGCGCCGGCTCCGGCTTCTGCGGCGGCTACGACCTCGTCGAGGCCGCCGAGCAGCGCGCCGGCGGCTCGGAGGCCGTCGGCGCGCCGCCGCCCGGCGCGCCGACCGAGCCGGCGGCGATCGCCGCCAACCACGACCCGGCGCGCCCGTGGGATCCGATGGCCGACCACGCGATGATGCGCCGCAACGTGCGCGCGTTCATGTCGCTGTTCCACGCGCAGACGCCGGTCATCTGCAAGGTCCACGGCTTCTGCGTCGCCGGCGGCAGCGACCTCGCGCTCTGCTCCGACCTGCTCGTGATCGCCGCCGACGCGAAGATCGGCTACCCGCCGGCGCGCGTCTGGGGCGTGCCGACGACGGCGCTGTGGGCGGAGCGGATCGGCGCCCAGCGCGCGAAGCGGCTGCTGTTCACCGGCGACTGCCTCTCCGGCACCGAGGCGGTCGAGTGGGGGCTCGCGATCGAGGCGCCGCCGGCCGCTGAGCTGGACGCGCGGGTCGACGCGCTCGCGGCGCGCGTCGCGCGCATGCCGGCCAACCAGCTCGCGCTGATGAAGCTGCTCGTCAACCAGCAGACGCTCGCGGGCGGTCTGCCCGCGACGCAGCTGATCGGCACGGTCTTCGACGGCATCGCGCGCCACACCGCCGAGGGCCACGCCTTCCAGCAGCGGGCCGCCGACGCCGGCTTCCGCGCCGCCGTGCGCGAGCGCGACGAGCCGTTCGGCGACGCCGGGCTGGCGACCTTCAAGGGATGAGCGCGACCACCGACAGCGGCTCGGCCACGCGCGACAGGCTGCTGCTGGCGGCGCGCGAGGTCGTCGAAGCGCACGGCTACGGCGGCGCCTCGGTCGCCGCGATCGCGACGCGGGCCGGGGTCGCCAACGGCACGCTGTACCGCCACTTCCCCTCCAAGGCGGAGCTGTTCGTCGAGGTCTTCCGCGACGTCTGCGACCGCGAGATCGCGGCCGCCACGAAGGCTGCTCTGACGGCCGACGACCCGCTCGGCAAGCTCGACGCCGTGCTCGTCACCTTCGCCCGGCGGGCGCTGGCCAACCCGCTGCTGGCGTGGGCGCTGATCGCCGAGCCGGTCGACCCGGCGGTCGAGCGCGTGCGGCTCGAGTACCGCCGCACCTACACCGGCCACGTCGCGCGCCTGGTCAGAGCGGCGATCCGCCACGGCCAAGCGCCCCCGCAGGATGCCGCGATCGCCGCCGCCGCGCTGGTCGGCGCCGGCAACGAGGTGCTCGCCGGCCCGCTCTCGCCGCTGGCCGGCGGCGCGCACGACCCGGTCGCGGCGATCGAGACGCTGCGCACGCTCTGCCGCCGCGCGCTCGGCGCGAGCGACGGCGTGTGAGCCGGTGAGGCGCCCGTCACGCGCGCGCGTCGGGGCGTTCTGACGCCAGCGGCGTCCGCGCCTCGGTGGCGGCCCAGCTGCCGAGCAGGTCGAGCGCCGCGGCGGAGGCGCTGCCGGGCTCGGCGCTGTACGCGAGGACCGAGAGGTCGTCGTCGGCGGTGAGGTCGAGGACCTCGAAGGTCAGGTCCAGCTCGCCGACGAGCGGATGGCGCAGGCGCTTGGCGCCCGCGCGGTGGGTGCGCACGTCGTGGCTGGCCCAGCGGACCCTGAACTCGGCGCTGCGCGTCGAGAGCTGCCCGATCAGGTCGCTCAATTCGCGGTCGTACGGGTTGCGGCCGGCGGTGACGCGCAGCAGCGCGACGGTGATGTCGGCCGCCTCCTCCCACCAGTCGGGATACAGCTCGTGCGAGCGCGGGTCGAGGAAGATGAAGCGGGCGTGGTTGGGCGGCTGCTCGGGGCTGTCGAAGATCGGCCCGTACAGCGCGCGTCCCAGCAGGTTGGCGGCGAGCAGGTCGCCGCGGCCGTTCTGCACGACGGCGGCCGCCCCGGTGATCGCGTCGAGCAGCCGCTGGACGCCGGGCCGCACGACGTCGCGCTTGGCCGGACGGCGACGCGCCCGCGGCCGGACGGCCGGCTGGACCGCGCGGGCGAGGTCGTGCAGGTGCGCGCGCTCGGCGTCGTCGAGGTGCAGCGCTCTGGCGAGCGCCTCCAACACGCCGGCCGAGACGCCGCTGAGGTCACCGCGCTCCAGCTTGGTGTAGTACGGGACGCTGACGCCGGCCAGGACGGCGACCTCCTCGCGGCGCAGGCCGGGGACGCGGCGCGGACCGTAGCCCGGCAGCCCGACCTGCTCGGGCGTGACCCGCGCTCGGCGGGAGGTGAGGAACTCGCGGATGTCGTCCTTGGGATCCATCGCCTTCTCAGGCTAGGGCCAGCGCATGCGTCCTGAGGGATACCGTGAGTATCCCCCTCACAGGGTCTCTCACCGGCGGCCGATCGGGCATACGGTGAATGCCATGAAAGCCACTCTCATGCACGCCGCCGGCGACGTCCGCATCGCGGACGTCCCCGATCCCGTCCTTGTCGATCCGACCGACGCGATCGTCCGCGTCACCAGCGCCTGCATCTGCGGCAGCGACCTCTGGCCGTACGCCGACATGGCGCCGAGCGAGAGCGGCGCGCCGATGGGCCACGAGGCGATCGGCGTCGTCGAGGAGGTCGGCGCCGGCGTCGAGACGATCAAGCGCGGCGACCTCGTGATCATGCCGTTCGCCTACTCCGACGGGACCTGCGACTTCTGCCACGAGGGCCTGCATACCGCCTGCGTCCACGGCGGCTTCTTCGCCAACGGCGGCCTCAACGGCGCGCAGGCCGAGGCGCTGCGGATCCCGCTCGCCGACGGCACGCTCTACCCGCTGAACGTCGGCGCCGACGACGCGCTGATCCCCTCGCTGCTGACGCTCTCCGACGTCCTCGGCACCGGCCACCACGCCGCCGTCGTCGCCGGCGTCAAGCCCGGTCACAAGGTCGCCGTCGTCGGCGACGGCGCCGTCGGCCTGTGCGGCGTGATCGCCGCCAAGCGTCTCGGCGCCGAGCAGATCATCGTCATGGGCCGCCACCAGGTGCGCACCGACCTGGCACGCGAGCTGGGCGCGACCGACGTCGTCGCCGAGCGCGGCGAGGAGGCGATCCAGCGCGTGCGGGAGCTGACCGGCGGCACCGGCGTCCACGGCGTCCTGGAGTGCGTTGGCACCGCGGCCTCGACCGAGACCTCCGTCGCGATCGCCCGCCCGGGCGGCGCGGTCGGCCGCGTCGGCGTCCCCCACTACGGCACGATCCCGCTCGCCCAGCCGATGTTCTACAAGAACGTCCGCATCGGCGGCGGCCCCGCCCCGGTGCGCGCCTACATCGACGAGCTGCTGCCGGACATCCTCGACGGCAAGATCCAGCCCGGCCGCGTCTTCGACCGCACCGTCGGCCTCGACGGCGTCCCCGACGGCTATCGCGCGATGGCCGGCCGCGAGTCCATCAAGGTGCTCGTCACCCCCTGACCAGGAGCGACCGCATGAAGATCACCCGCAGCTCGATCGACACCCAGAAGGGCCCGGCCGACTGGTTCACCGGTGACGTCTACATCGACGCCGTCGCCGCCCCCGAAGCGACCTCGACGTTCGCCGCGGCCGTCGTGCACTTCACGCCCGGCGCCCGCACCGCCTGGCACACCCACCCCCACGGACAGACGATCTTCGTCACCGAGGGCGAAGGCCGCTGCCAGCGCGAAGGCGGCCCGATCGAGCTGATCAAGCCCGGCGACCGCGTCTTCTTCGAGCCCGGCGAGAACCACTGGCACGGCGCCGCGCCCAACCGCTTCATGGTCCACATCGCCATGCAGCAGGTCGACGAGAGCGGCTCGCCCGTGGTTTGGGGCGAGCACGTCACCGACGAGCAGTACGGCGCCGCGCCCTCCACCGCCGACTGACGGGACGAAGAGCGCCGGACCTACGTGGAACCGACGTAGGCGCGCGCCGCACGCTCGCGACGACGCGCCCACGCGGCTGTACGGTGCCCGCCGTGCTCGACCGCATCCGACTGCTCACCGCACCGCTCGTCACGCTGGCACTGGCGCTCGCGCCGGGCGCGCCGGCGCAGGCGATGACCCCGCCGCCGACGCCGATCACGTCCTGCACGACGGCGGCGCTCGACGCCGCCGTCGCCGCCGGCGGCGACTACGTGTTCGCGTGCGACGGCACGATCCCCGTCCCGGCTGCCTACGAGCTGCCGGCCGGCCGCTCGCTGGTGCTCGACGGCGCCGGGCGCAACGTCACGCTCATAGGTCCCTCGATCTGGGTCACCGAGACCGGGCGCGGCTTCATGACGGTCGCCGGCACGCTCGTCCTGAAGCACCTCCGCGTGACCGGCTTCCAGGTCGGCGGCTTTGCGTTCGAGGGCGTCGCGGGCGCGCCGGGCAGACCCGGAGCCGACGGCAGACCCGGGACCGCCGGCACCAACGGAGCGGCCGGCGGAGCCGGCGGACCAGGCGGCGACGGCGGCGTCGGCGGCAGCGGCGGCGCCGGCCGCAGCGCCCGCGGCGGCGCGCTGACGATCGCCCCCTCCGGCCGCGTCACGCTCGACCACGTCTCGCTCGACGCCAACGTGGCGCTCGCCGGCGTTGCCGGCGTCGGCGGGCCCGGTGGCGGCGGCGGCACCGGCGGCCCCGGGGGGAGCGGCGGTCACGCCCAG
>NZ_JAWSTH010000132.1:0-15736 GCF_033542075.1 Conexibacter stalactiti | reverse complement strand
CGCCGCGCCGCGCCGTAGCCGCGCACCTCCAGCGCCGCCGCGACCTCGACGGCGCGGTCGAGCGCGCCGGCCGTCACCGCCCGCACGAGCGTCAGCCGCGACGGCGGCGGCCCGGGCCGGCAGCGCTGCCCGTCGGCGATCCGCTGCCCGTCGCGCTGCAGCACCGGCACCATCCGCGTCGCCAGCGTCGCCGTCAGCGCCGAGCGGAACGAGACGCGCCGGAACAGCCGCAGCAGCTCGTCGGGATCGACCGTCGCGGAGAAGAGCGCGAAGCAGACGATCACGGCCAGCGCGCGCAGGCCCAGCAGCAGGCCGTAGACGGTCGCCTCCAGCGTGATGTCGCGGTCGCCCAGCAGCGGCAGCTCGCCGAGCCGCCAGATCACGGTCACGCCCTGCTCGGTCACGAGCGGGTTCAGCAGCGCGATCGCGATCGTGAACGGGAGCGCGAACAGCAGCGCCCGTCGCAGCTGCGGCCAGACGCCCGCCAGCACGCCGGCCGCGAGCGCCGCGATCACGACCGCCGCGAGCACGAGCGGGTCGTCGAACAGCAGCGCCGTCAGCGCCAGCGCACCGCACAGCGCGCTGCCGGCGGCGGCGCGGGCCGCGTGCAGCGGGCTGGCGCGCCGGCGGTAGCCCATCAGCGTTGCAGCGGCAGGCCGGCGTCGTTGCCGGCGGCGTCGGTCGCGAGTGCGAATCTGTCTCTCAGCCGCTGCACGTCGAGCGCCTGCGCGGCCGCGCTGACACCGGCGAGATCGGTGCCGGTGACCGCCCACGTCGGCACCTGCTCGCCGAGCTTGACAGCCGCGACGAGACCGGCGCCGGCGCCGAGCGTTCTGGCCGTGCGGCCCTGCTCGTCGAGCAGCTCCAGCTGTCTGCCGTCGTCGTCGAATCTGGCGTAGACGCCCGAGGAGGCGACGCCTCTGTCGATCAGCCGCAGCGCCTGGTCGCGCCGCAGCGTCTGCCAGTCGCCGACCATCACGCGCAGCACCTCGGTCTCGACGTTGGTGCCGAGCGTCTGGCGCGCCGCCTTCGCCCCGACCGCCTCGAGCTGCTCGGTCGCGATCTTGCAGGCGTCCTCGGCGTCGGAGGCGCACTGCAGCGTGACCGGGTAGCGCTTGCCCTCGGCACCGTGCGCGAACGGCTCCGGGAACTGGCCGACGACGGCGCCGATCTGGCTCGATGCGCTCCAGTCGTGGCGGTCCCACCAGATGCGGTCGCCGCCGTGCACCTCGAAGTCGGCGGCGCCCTCGTCGCCGAGGATCCCGTTGACCCAGTAGAACCAGTCGACCTTGCCGTCCTCGCCGCCGCCTTCGACGCCGTCGATCGACTGCACGAAGCCGCCGCCGTACCGCGTTCTGACGTCGAAGTTGCGCTCGGTCAGGCGCATCACCGACTCCGACTCCGCGACGTCGTTCTGGATCTTGGCGCCGATCACTCTTCTGCCGAAGTCGGTCGTCACGATGACGCGCGCGTCACCGCTCTTCTCACCGGCGCCGGCACCGCAGCCCACGGCAGTCAGAGCGAGCGCGGCCAGGCCGGCCGCGAGTGCACGACGATGAGTCACGGAATCTCCTTCTCGCAGGCGTTCGCCCGCTTGCACCAGAACCAGACGACCGACTGGCCGCCCTTCAGCAGACCGCTGCCGAACGGGCCCGACGGATCGGCGGCGCCGGCGCTGCCGAGGCGGCCGCCGACGGCGTAGACCCAGCCGGCCTGACCGGCGGCGCGCTTGCCGGCGATCGACGTGACGTAGAGGCCGCTGCCGTCCGCGGCGCGGCGGCCGCAGGAGCCGAAGTCGGCGAGTTTGACCGACGGGCCGCCGCCGTGGGCGACGGCGAGGAGCGCGGCCAGCGGCGTGCCGCCCGCGACGGCGCAGCGCTTGCGCCCGACGCCCGCGGTAGTCGCGCTCGCGGCGACGGTGCGGCGCGCGAGCGTGCTGCCGCTCGCGCCGACGACGCGGACGGGGACGCGCGGGGCGGCCGCGGCGTGGACGACGGCGCCGGGCGTGCCGGGCACGGCGTGTGCGCCAGATGCGACCGCGGCGCTCGCCGCCGCCCGCTCGGCCACGGTGAAGCGGACGACGAGCGGCTTGGCGCTGTTGCCGGCGCCGTCGGCGGCGATCACGCCGAGCGTGTAGCGGCCGGGCGCCAGCCGCGCCGGCAGCAGGTAGGACCAGCGTTCGCGGTCGGCCGCCTGGAACCAAGGCGCGCCTCTCCTGGGACATCTGACGAAATCCTCGATGCGGCCGACGTACGCGGTGCAGCGACCGTCGTGGCGACGTGCCAGCCGCAGCTCGACGATCCCGCCGTCGAGCCCTCTGGCGACGCCGCGCAGCGCGCGTGGCGCGCGCGCCGGGGCGAACGTCTGCCCGTCGGAGATCCCGCGCACCGACAGCAGCGGCGGCGTGCGGTCGCTGCTGCCGCAGCGACCGTCGGCGCAGAAGAGGCGCGCGGACGGCGTGCTGCCCGTGCGCGTCGCACGCAGCGTGCTCTCGCCGCGCTTCAGCGTCACGCGCGCGTTGCCCTGCGCATCCGCTCTGACCGGCGCGGCGCCGCCGCTGACGGTCGCGCCGGCGGCCGGCGTCGTTCTGCCGTCGGGGCCGAAGGAGATGACCTGGACGGTCGGTCTGGCGTTGCGCGTGCGCGGCGCGACCAGCCCCAGCGGCGCGTTGGTGCAGTTGAAGTCGGGGCCGCTGGTGCAGACGAACAGCAGCAGCTCGTCGCCGTCCTGCAGCTCGGTGTCGCAGAGGCCGGTCAGCGACGATCTGTCGTTGACCCACAGCGTCCAGTAGTCGTTGGCGCTGGCCGGTCTGACGCCGTCGATCGCGTCGACGGCGTAGCCGAGCCCTCTGAAGTAGGAGGCCGTCCACTCCCCCTCGGTCGCCTGCTCCAGCGCGCCGGCGGCGCTCGTGCCGCTGCAGGCGTGGGCTCTGTCGCCGTCCTTGACGACGGCGGCGGTGGTCGTCGTGACCGGCGTGTCGACGAGCGTCCCGCGGGGACCCTCGACGCGCACCGTCACGTCCGCCGGGCGCCCGGCGGCATCAGCGAGCGGCGCCGCGAGCGCGGTCACGGCGAGCGCTCCGATCAAGGAGCCGAGGATCGTGCGGGACATCTGTGCACCCCTTTCCGCGAGGGCGTCTGAGTCAGCGGCCGGGGGCTCTGTCTCCTGGCTCTCGGGCCGACCGTCTCGCGCCTTCCCGGTGCCATTGGCCTTCCGGTGGCCGGCGCCCGTGCGGCGCCTGCGAACGGCTTCCCCGATCACAGTGGCGGGTCCGCGCCGGATTCGCACCGGACTTCCCATCGCCACCGACCTTGAACGGCGCCGATGGTAGCGCTCAGGCCGCCGCGACGACGTTGCAGAGCGGCTTGCCAGCCGCCGAAGCAGGGGTAGAGTGCTCCAGATGACCGTCAATCTGACGCGCATCTACACGCGTCTCGGCGACAGCGGCGAGACGCACCTCGGCGACATGAGCCGCGTGCCGAAGACGCACCCGCGGATCGAGGCGTACGGCACCGTCGACGAGCTGAACGCCCATCTCGGCGTGGCGATCGCCACCCCCGGACTGCCGCCGCGATACGTCGAGTGGCTGAGACGGATCCAGAACGACCTCTTCGACGTCGGCGCCGACGTCGCCGTCCCGCACGGCGGCGACAAGGAGCGGCTGCGCGTGCAGCCCGAGCAGACGGCGTGGCTGGAGGAGCGCTGCGACGAGGTCAACGCGACGCTTGCGCCGCTGCGCTCGTTCGTGCTCCCGGGCGGGACGCCGGGCGCGGCGCAGCTGCACGTCTGCCGCACCGTCTGCCGCCGCGCCGAGCGCGCCGCGATCGCCTGCGGCGACGAGCTGGGCGAGCAGGTCGTGCGCTACCTCAACCGCCTCTCCGACCTGCTCTTCATCCTCAGCCGCGGCGCCAACGGCAGCGAGGAGCCGCTGTGGCAGCCGGGCGCCGGCCAGCAGCAGCAGTAGGCGGCGCGCTCAGCGCCTCGACCGCGCCGGCCGCGCGCTGAGGCGGCCGCGCCCTCAGCGCCGCGTCAGCACGCTGAGCGCGGCCGCGAGCGCGAGCGCGACGGCCGCCAGCGCGCCGGCGCCGAAGACGAAGACGGTGTGCTCCTGCGCATAGGAGACGACCTGCTCGGGTCGCGCGAGCAGCACCATCGCGCTGAGCAGCGCGGCGCTGACGGCCGTCACGCCGGCCGGCGCGAGCGTCTCGCGCAGCGGCGGCGCGTCGCCGTCGGCGCTGCGCAGCGGCCAGCGCGACTGCGCCCACGACAGCACCGCGACCGCCAGCAGCGCCCACAGCGTCGCGACGAGGAAGCCGCCCAGCACGTCGCTGGGGTAGTGCCACGAGAGCGTCAGGAACGAGAAGGTGACCGCGACGGCGAAGACGGCGCCGAGCGCCCCGACCCACGGGCGCCACCGCGCCGGGGCGACGAGCACCGCGCAGAGCGCGATCGACATCGACGCGGTCGCATGGCCGCTCGGCCATGCCGCCGGCAGGATCTGGCCGCCGTCGACCAGCAGCGACGACCAGCGGTCGCTCGCGAGCGCCGGCTTCAGCAGCTGCGTGGTGACGTTGGCGCCGAGCAGCACGATCGCGACGGCGGCCGCGGTGCGCGGTCTGCGCCGCAGCAGCGCGACGACGACGAGCGCCGCGACGAACCAGACGAACGTGTCCGGGTCGCAGAGCGTCGCGATGAACTGCGCGACCGGATGGACGCGCGGGCCGTCGAGGTTGCGGAAGCCCTGCAGCACGACGGCGTCGAGGTGGTGCACGGGGCCGACGAAGACGACCGCCAGGTAGACGAGCGGCAGCAGCGCCGCGATCGCCGCGGCGCCCGCGAGCGCGAGCTGCGTTCGGCGTTCCATCTCGTCAGGGTAGCGAGCGCGCTCCTCCGGCCCGGCGCGGCGGCGTTGCCTAAATCGAGCATAAAACGTCGTCATTCCACTTAAGTGTCGGTGTCGGACCGGCGCATGGATGATGGTCGCTCCGGTACATTCCGGCCGTGACCACTGCGCGAGCAACTCGATTCCTTGCGGTCGGCATCAGTGCCGCCGCCCTTCTGTTCGCCGGCTGCGGCGACGACGACAACTCCACCGAGACGTCCGCGGCCGCCGACACCGCGGCGGCCACCTCGACGACGGCGAGAACGACGCCCGCGGATCCAGCCGCGACGCCGATCAGAAACCCGTTCAGAGAACCGAGACACGAGGCGCACCCCGGTGAGAGAGTCGACCAGCTGATCATCAGAGACGTGACGGTCGGCGACGGCGAGGAGATCCAGGCCGGCGACACCGCAATCGTCGACTACTACGGGACCCTCTACGACAACGGCAGAAAGTTCGACGCCTCCTGGGACCGCAGAGAGCCGCTCGAGATCGCGATCGACAACGGCGGCGTGATCGCCGGCTGGTGGCAGGGCATCCCGGGCATGAGAATCGGCGGTCGCCGCACGCTCATCATCCCGCCGGCGCTCGGCTACGGCGATCAGGAGCAGGGCGGCATCCCGAGAAACTCGACGCTCGTCTTCACCGTCGACCTGCTCGGCATCAGACGCGCGGCCGCACCCGGCGTCGCCGCCGATCCGGCCGCGCAGGCGCCGGCCGGCTGAGCCGTTCACCACAACGCAGCCTTCCGACGGGCCCGGGCGACCGGGCCCGTCGCAGTTAAGACTCAACGAGCGTGGTTGGAGAGCGGCACGGGCGGGCACCTACAGCAACGATGGCCCCGGGCAGACAGACGATCGCCGAGCAGTTCGTCGAGGTGCTGCGTCAAGCCGGCGTCGACCACATCTACGGGCTCGTCGGCGACAGCCTCAACCCGATCGTCGACGCCGTCCGCCGCAGCCCCGGGATCGAGTGGGTCCACGTCCACAACGAGGAGGCGGCCGCCTTCGCGGCCGGCGCCGAGGCGCAGCTGACCGGCAGGCTGGCCGTCTGCGCGGGCTCCAGCGGTCCCGGCAACACCCACCTGATCCAGGGCCTCTACGACGCCCACCGCAACGGCGCGCCGGTGCTGGCGCTCGCGTCCCACATCCCCGCCGCGCAGATCGGCACCGGCTTCTTCCAGGAGACCCACCCCGACCGCCTGTTCGCCGAGTGCAGCCACTACAGCGAGCTGATCTCCTCGCCGCGGCAGCTGCCGCGCGTGCTGCGGATCGCGATCCAGACGGCGCTCGGGCACGGCGGCGTCTCCGTCGTCGCGCTGCCGGGCGACCTCGCCGCGATGCCGGCCGCCCAGTCGACCGGCACCAGCACGCTCGCCGCGCCGCAGGGCGCCGTCGTGCCGAGCGACGAGCAGGTGCGGGCGCTCGCCGACGCGCTCAACGCCGCCGAGACCGTGACGCTCTTCTGCGGCGCCGGCGTGCGCGGCGCCCACGCCGAGGTGATGGAGCTGGCCGGAACGCTGCTCTCCCCCGTCGGCCACGCGCTCGGCGGCAAGGAGTGGATCCAGTTCGACAACCCCTACGACGTCGGCATGAGCGGCCTGCTCGGCTACGGCGCCTGCTATGACGCCACGCACGAGGCCGACCTGCTCGTGCTGCTGGGGACCGACTTCCCCTACGACGCGTTCCTGCCGCAGAGAGCGACCGCGCAGGTCGACCGCGACGCCGCCAAGCTCGGCCGCCGCACGCTCGTCAGCTGGCCGGTCCACGGCGACGTGCGCGCGACGATCGCCAAGCTGCTGCCGCTGCTGGAGCCCAAGCGCGACCGCGCCTTCCTCGACAACATGCTGCGGCGCCACGCGCAGACGCTGGAGAAGGTCGTCGCCGCGTACACGCGCAACGTCGAGAAGCACGTGCCGGTCCACCCCGAGTACGTCGCCGCGGTGCTCGACGAGCTGGCCGCCGACGACGCGATCTTCACCGTCGACACCGGCATGAACAACGTCTGGGCGGCGCGCTACCTGACGCCGAACGGGCGCCGCCGCGTGATCGGCTCGTGGCGCCACGGGACGATGGCCAACGCGCTGCCGCAGGCGATCGGCGCGCAGCGCTCCCACCCCGGGCGGCAGGTGATCTCGCTCAGCGGCGACGGCGGCCTCTCGATGCTGCTCGGCGAGCTGCTGACGGTCCGGCTGCACAGACTGCCGCTGAAGCTCGTCGTGATGAACAACGCCTCGCTCGGGATGGTCAAGCTGGAGATGCTCGTCGAGGGCATGCCCGACCACGAGACCGACCACCCGCCGCACGACTTCGCCGCGATCGCCCGCGCCGCCGGGCTCGACGCGATCCGGATCGAGGACCCAGCCGCCGTCCGCGACGGCCTCGCCGACGGCCTGTCGCGGCCCGGCCCGGTGCTGATCGAGGTCGTCACCGACCCCAACGCCCTGTCGATGCCGCCGAGCATCACCGCCGACCAGGTCAAGGGCTTCGCGCTCGCGGCCTCCAAGCTGGTCGTCGAGGGCGGCGTCGGCCGCATGATCGACCTCGCGCGCTCCAACCTCCGCAACATCCCGCGCCCCTGAGAGGCGGCCCGGCAGCCGTCGCGCGCGACTAGAGTGGCGGCGTGGCCGACCTGCGCGCACCCGCCGACCCACCCCACCGCGTCGTGATCGCGGGCGGCGGCATCGCCGCCGTCGAGACGCTGCTGGCGCTGCGCGCGACGGAGCGCGGCCGGCAGCTGGAGGTGACGCTCGTCTCCCCGCGCGACCAGCTCGACTACCGCCCGCTGAGCGTGCTGGAGCCGTTCGGACCGGCGCCGGTGCGGCGCTATCCGCTGGCGCGCATCTGCGTCGAGCACGATGCCACGTTCGTCGCCGACGGTCGCGGCCGTCGACGGCGAGCGCCGCGAGCTGCGACTCGCCGGCGGCGGCGCGCTCTCCTACGACGCGCTCGTGGTCGCCGTCGGCGCCCGCCGCCGCGCCGGGCTCGACGGCGCCCACACCTTCGTCTCCGAGGACGACGACGACGGCACGCAGTGGATCGTGCGCGAGCTGGAGCTGCGCCAGGTCCGCTCGATCGCGTTCGTCGTGCCGCCGGAGAGCGGCTGGTCGCTGCCGCTCTACGAGCTGGCGCTGATGACCGCCCACCACGCCGCCGCCAGAGGCGTCGGCGACATCGCGCTGACGCTCGTCACGCATGAGCCGGAGCCGCTCGCGGTCGTCGGCGGTGACGCCGGCGCCACGCTCAGACGGCTGCTCGGCCTCGCCGACGTGCGCGTGCTGGCCGGCCGCCGCGCGACCGCGTGGGAGCGCCGCACCGTCGCGCTCGACCCGCCCGATCCCGAAGGTCCGCTCGTCGTCGACCGCGTCGTCACGCTGCCGCGCCTCAGCGGCCCGGCGATCGACGGCCTGCCGGCCGACGAGCACGGCTTCATCGAGGTCGACGACCACATGCGCGTTCCCGGTCTGCCGGGCGTCTACGCCGTCGGCGACGCGACGACCTTCCCGATCAAGCAGGGCGGCCTCGCCGCCCAGCAGGCCGAACTGGCCGCCGCGCTGATCTCGCGCCACGCCGGCCCCGAGCCGTCGCGCTGGGTGCGCCTGCGGGCGGTGCTGCTGACCGGTTCGCGGCCGCTCTACCTGCAAGCGCTGATCGAGGACGGGCGGCCGAAGGCCTCCAGCGTCGCGGAGGAGCCGCCGTGGGATCCGCCGCAGAAGATCGCCGCGCGCTACCTCGCGCCCTACCTCGCCGCCTGGAGCGACGCCGGCACGTAGCGCGTGAAGGCCGGGCGCCAGGCGGCGACGGCGCCGGTCGCGGCGATGCAGGCGATCCCGCCGGCGGCGATCGCGGCGGTCGGGCCCAGCAGCGCGGCCATCGCGCCGAGCTGGAGGTCGCCCAGGCGCGGGCCGCCGGCGACGACGACGATGTAGATCGAGGTCATGCGGCCGCGCAGGTTGTCGGGCACCTCGACCTGCAGCATCGTCGCGCGCAGGACGGCGCTGACCATGTCGGCGAGGCCGGCGAGCGCGAGCAGGCCGACCGCCAGCCACGGGTCGGTGACGAAGGCGAAGACGGCGATCAGCGCACCCCAGACGACGACGCACCAGAGCGTCACCAGCCCCTGGCGGCGGACGTGCGCCAGCCAGCCGCTCGCGAGCCCGCCGAGCAGCGCGCCGACGGCCGGCGCCGCGTACAGCACCCCTGCGAAGCCGGCGCCGAGCCCGTAGCGGTCGATCGCCAGCGCCGGGAAGAGCGCGCGCGGCATCGCGAACGCCATCGCGTTGACATCGACGAGGAACGACGAGTGCAGCACCTCGTTGCGCTTGAGGAAGTGCAGCCCCTGCTTGATCGACGCCCAGCCGGGCGCGACCGTCTCCCCTTCCGGCAGCAGCGCCGGCAGCCGCCACAACGCCCCGATCGCGTAGAGCACCAGCGCCGCCTCGACGACGTAGGTCCAGCTGACGCCGATCACGGCGATCAGCGCGCCGGCCAGCAGCGGGCCGCCGACGAGGCCGAGGTTCAGCTCCAGCTGGAAGAGCGAGTTGGCCGCCATCAGCTGCTCGCGCGGCAGCAGCCGCGGCACGATCACGCGCCGCGTCGGCGTGTCGAAGGCGCTCAGCGTCGCCTGCGCGGCGACGAGCAGGAACAGCGGCCAGATCCAGCCCGGCGCCCACAGCGCCTGCGCGACCAGCAGCAGCGCGCAGAGCGCGATCCCGCAGGAGGTCAGCAGGCACAGCCGGCGACGGTCGACGGCGTCGACGACCGCGCCGGCGAACGGCCCGACGAGCACGAGCGGGATCAGCCCGGCGAAGCCGAGCAGGCCGACGAGGAAGGTCGACGAGGTCTGCTCGTAGACCTGGATCGCCGCCGCGACCGTTGTCATCTGGCTGCCGAGGAAGGTCGCGACGTTCCCCAGCCACAGCCGCCGGAACGACGCCGAGACGCGCAGCGGCTCGACGTCGACGGCGATCAGCGCGAGCCGGTCGCGCGTGCGCCGGCTCGCGCCGGCGCTCACTTGCCCGCGCTCTCCACGTCGATCGTGCGCTCGCTCAGGTCGACCTCGCTCGGCACGACGCCTCTCTCGGCGACGTATCTGGCGACCTCGGCGAAGCGCTCCTGGATCTCGGGCGTGATCGGCTCGAGTCTCTCGGCCGCCTCGACCTGCGCTCTGGCGACCGTCTCCGGCAGCCCCGCCTCGGCGTACAGTCTCGCCGCCTCGTCGGGGTTGGCGACGATCCAGTCGGCCGCCTCCTGGAGGCCGCGGTAGACGGCCGCCACCAGCGTCGGGTATCTGTCGGCGAAGGCGGTCGAGGCGATGTAGGGCGTGTCGTTGAGGGAGCCCAGCTCGCCGCCCGTTATCACCATTCTGCCGCCGAGCTTCTCCTGCGCGAGGCCGGTGAACGACGACCACGTCGCCCACGCGTCGACCTGGCCGGAGCCGAACGCGGAGGCCGCGTCGGCCGGCGGCAGGTAGACGAACTCGGCGTCGTCTCTGGTGAGGCCCGCTCTGTCGAGCGCCAGCAGCGCGAGGTACTCGCCGGTGCCCGCTCTGTTGACCGCGATCTTCTTGCCCTTCAGGTCGGCGGCGCTCTCGATGCCGCTGTCTCTGCCGGCGATGATCCCCTCGTTGTCGGGCTGGCCCCGCTCGATCGCGAAGATCTTGAAGTCGGAGTTGCCCGCCAGCGCGCCGATCGCGGCCGAGATCGAGCCGTAGGTGATGTCGACGTCGCCGGCGTTCATCGCCTCGATCGCCGGCACCATCGCCGGGAACGGCCCGGCGTACTCGGCTCTGGCGCCCTCTCTCGCCAGCTCTCTGTCGATCGAGCCGATGTGTCTGGCGACCGCCGCGAGCGTGACGCCCTGGAGGATGCCGATCTTGACCGTCGCGCCGTCGGTCGACGGCCCGCTGGTGGCGGCCGCCGTCGCGGCGCCGCTGCCCCCGCTCGCGGCCGTCGCGTCGTCGGAGTCGTCGCTGCCGCAGGCGGCCAGCACGGTCGCCGCCAGCAGCAGCGCGATCGCGGTGGCCAGCCATGTGAGTCGTCTCTTCATCTGCCTTCCTCGGTTCATCGGGACGGGACTCCGGGGACCTGCTGCGTCCACGTGTGGCGCGCAGCGTCGAGCTGCGGTGCGGCGCGGCCGGCGGGGTCGGGCTGCGCGTCGAGGTCGTGCACCACGGGGAGGTGCGGGAGGATCGTCTCGGCGATCCGGTACGCCTCTTCCAGCAACGGGAAGCCCGAGACGATGAAGGTCTCGATGCCCGCGTCGCGGTACTGCTGGATCGTCTCCAGCACCGTCTCCGGGCTGCCGACGATCGCCGTGCCCGGACCGGGACGGACCAGTCCCAGGCCGGCCCACAGGTTCGGGTGGATCTCCAGGTCGCGGACGTTCGACGGGATGTTGCCGCCGTGCAGCGCCGCCATCCGCTGCTGCCCGACCGAGTCGGTTCTGTTGAACATCTGCTGGATCCGGCCGACCGACTCCGGGTCCATGTGGTCGAGCAGGTCTCTCGTCGCCGCCCACGCGAGCTCGTCGGTCTCGCGCGTGATGATGTAGAGGCGGATGCCGAAGCGCAGCTTGTCCTCGCGGCCGTGCTTGGCGGCCAGCTCCTTGACCTGCTTGATCCGCTCGGCGGTGGCGGCCGGCGGCTCGCCCCACGAGAGGTAGGTGTCGATGTTCTCCGCCGCGCTCTCCAGCGCCTCCGGCGAGGCGCCTCCGAACCACAGCGGCGGCGTCGGCTTCTGCACCGGCGGCAGCGGCACTCTGCCGCCCTCGACCTTGAGGAAGTCGCCGTCGAAGTCGACCGTCTCCCCCTGCAGCACGCGGCGCCAGATCTTGATCCACTCGCTCGTGTAGGCGTAGCGGTCGGTGTGGTTGAGCGGGACGCCGTTGGACTTCAGCGTGTTGGCGTCGCCGGCGACGATGTTGAGGATCGTGCGGCCGCCGGAGAACTGGTCGAAGGTGGCGGCCATCTTCGCGGCCAGCACCGGCGAGATCAGCGGCGGGTGAACGGCGATCAGGAAGCGCATCCGCTCGGTCTCGCGAGCGAGCGTCGAGGCGAGCACCCATGTGTCGTGGACGCCGGTCGCGAACAGCGCGCCGGAGTAGCCGAGGTGGTCGACGGCGCCGGCGATCTGTCTCAGGTAGCTCCAGTCGAGCGCGCGCGAGCCGTCGGAGCGCCACGGGTAGTGGCCGTCGGGGCCGGTCAGGTACCAGAGGACCTCGATCGCGTCCTTCGGCCGCTCGGCGACGACCTTCGCGTCGGTCGTCGCGGAGCCGTTGCCGTTGCTGCCGTTGCCGTTGCCGTTGGCGAGCGCGGTCATCACGCCACCGCCAGCGCAGCGGCGGGCTCCACGACGGCCGCGCGCACGTCGACCGTTCTCGCGATGATCCCCTGGCGCGCGAGCAGGTCGGCGGCGCGCTGCTGCTCCTCGGCGAAGGCGTCGCTGATCGGCTTCGGGCCCCACGGCCGGCGCGTCAGCGCCGCCTCCCACTGCTCCGCGCTCTTGGCGCCGGGGGCGTGCTCGGCGAACAGCTCGGCGGCCTCGCGCGGCTGCTCGGCGATCCAGCGGTCGACCTCCACGAGCGCGGCGACGAACGCCTCCAGCAGCTCGGGGCTGCGCTGCGCGAAGTCGCGCCGGCCGAACCAGACCGAGCGGTTCGACATCACCGCGTCGGTGTCGACCAGTGGGCGCACGCTGCCGGCCTGCTCGGCCGCCAGCAGGTCCGGGTCGCCGCCGATCCAGGCGTCGACCTCGCCGGCCTCCAGCAGCTCGCGGCCGCGCGCGGAGTCGCTCTTGGCGTCCTCGGCGGCGGTGTCGACGCGCGTGACGTCGTCGAAGGTGAGGCCGGCCTGGTCGAGCGCGACCGCCAGCAGGATCGTCTGGTAAGAGCCGTGCGCGAGCGCAACCTTGCGGCCCTTCAGGTCGGCGACGGACGTGACCTGCTCGTCGTCGTTGCGCACGACCAGCTTGCCGTGCGCGGGGCGCGGCTCCGACGCCGCGATGTAGACGACGTCGACGCCGTTGGCCTGCGAGCTGATCGGCGGCGTCGCGCCGGTGCCGCTGACGTCGATCTTGTCCTCGGCGATCAGCTCCAGCGTCGTCAGACCGCTGGCGTAGTCGACCCACGCGACGGTCGCGTCGAGCGGCGCCAGCAGCGCTTCGAGGATGCCCTTGCGGCGCAGCGCGAACAGGGACGGGTTGCTCGGGTGGACCCCGACACGGATCTCGGCCATGGTGATCGTCCTTCTGATGTCGTGATGGGAGTGGTCGTGCTTCAGCGGTCTGCGAGCAGCGCGCGGGCGGCGGCCAGCGGGGCGGGATCGACCCACTCGCGCACGTCGAAGTCGCCGCCGGCGGCGAGCAGGCCCTGCTGCGCGAGGAAGGCGCGCTCCTGCTCCAGCGCGTCGAGCCAGTCGTCGCGCAGGTCGGGATGGAGGCGGGCGTCGCCGTAGGCGCGCGCGACGCCGTCGGCGTCGCCGCCGGTCTCCGCCGCGAGCACGCGCGCGACCTCGTCGCCATTGGCGCTCGCCCAGTCGGCGGCGTCGAGCAGCGTCGCGAGATAGCGCGCGACGACCTCCGGCTGCTGCTCCAGCAGCGGCGTCGCGACGGTGATCGTGCGCGGCGTGCCGTTGTTGACGCGCACCGCCGGGTCGGCGTGGAAGCCGAACTCGGCGACCTCCCGCACGCCGTCGGCGCGGGCCGCCGCGACGCCGGGCGCGCCCTTGACGTAGACGGCGTCCGCGCGGCCGTCAGCGAGCGCCTCCAGCTCCAGCGCCCAGACGCCCCTCGGCGCGCGGTCGCCCGGGCCCCATGCCTCCGTGTTGCGCTGCGTCGGCAGGTCGACCAGCTCGACGTCGTCGAGGCTCAGGCCGGCGAGCGAGAGCGTCGCCTGCGCGCCGCGCAGCGCCATCGCGGCGTGGAAGTCGACGACGGCGTCGCGGTAGCGCGGGATGCCGATCCGCTTGCCGGCGAGCTTCGACGGGTCGCCCGCGAGCGCGGGGTCGCGCGTCAGCAGCGCCTGGTACTCGTCGATCCACGTCAGCGCGATCAGACGGGTGTCGGTGCCGTTGGCGCGCGCCCACAGCGCCGGCACGTTGCCGCCCTCGCGCACGAGCCCGTCGAGGCGATGGTGGAAGTGGGCGTCGCGGACGCTCAGGTCGGGCGCGTCCTGGAGGTACTGGACGGCGACGCCGAGCGGGCCGAGGTCGCGCTCCAGCAGGCCGCGGTCGAAGGCGACGCTCGACGCGGTCGGGACCGGGCAGCGGGTGATCCACAGCTGCGTTGCGGCGGTCGTGCTCATGCGGTGGGCTCCTGCGGGTTGACGCCGAGTTCGGTGAGGAGGCGCGTGCGCAGCGCCTCGAAGCTGTCGCTGCCGCGCGTGCGCGAGGCCGACGGGACGGGGACGTCGAGGCTGATCGCGCCGTCGCGCATGACGGTGATGCGGTCGGCGAGCGTGAGCGCCTCGTCGACGTCGTGGGTGACGATCAGCACGGCCGGCCGGTGCGCCTCCCACAGCGCCCGCACGAGCGCGTGCATTCTGATCCGCGTGAGCGCGTCGAGCGCGGCGAACGGCTCGTCGAGCAGCAGCAGCTGCGGCTCGCGCACGAGCGCGCGGGCGAGCGCCGTCCGCTGCGCCTCGCCGCCGGAGAGCGTCACCGGCCAGGCGTCGGCGTGGTTGGCGAGGCCGACCTCCTCCAGCGCGCTCAGCGCCTGCGCGCGCTTGCCCTTCTCGACGCCGAGCAGGACGTTCTTCCAGACCTTCTGCCACGGCAGCAGCCGCGGCTCCTGGAAGACGATCGAGTGCGACTCCGGCACCTCGATCGTGCCGCCCTGGGCGACCTCGAGGCCGGCGAGCAGGCGCAGCAGCGTCGTCTTGCCGCAGCCGCTGGGGCCGAGCAGCGCGACGAACTCGCTGGCGCCGATCTCGAAGTCGAGGCCCTTGAGGACCTCGCGCGCGCCGAAGCGCTTGACGATGCCGTGGGCGCGGACGGCCGCGTGGGCGGCGCCGGCGCTGGTGGTCGGTGCGTCGGCGGTGAGGCTCATGCGCCGCGGAAGCTCCCTCGCCAGCTCAGCAGCCGGCGTTCGAGGATGCGGATCAGCCCGTCGGCGGTCAGGCCCAGCACGCTGTAGACCACGATCCCGACGAGCACGATGTCGGTCTGCAGGAACTGGCGCGCATCGGAGACGAGCGCGCCGATCCCGCTGTTGGCGTTGACGGTCTCGGCGACGACGAGCGCGATCACCGACAGCCCGAGCGCGTAGCGCAGGCCGACGAGGATCGACGGCAGCGCGCCCGGCACGACGACCTGGCGCACGAGCTGCGTGCGGCTGAGGCCGAAGACCTCGGCCGCCTCGATCAGCTTCGCGTCGACGCCGCGGATCCCGGCGTACGTGTTCATGTAGACGGGGAAGGTGACGCCGAAGGCGATCAGCGCGATCTTCGAGACGTCGCCGATCCCGAGCCAGAGGATGAAGAGCGGGATCAGCGCGACGAACGGGACCGTGCGCAGCGCCTGCATCAGCGCGTCGATCAGCTCCTCGCCGAGCTTGAAGAGGCCGGCGGCGATGCCGAGCGCGAGCCCGACCGGGATGCCGATCACGAGGCCGATCGCGATCCGCGTCAGCGAGATCCCGAGCGCCTCGCTCAGTCTGCCGCTGGTGAGCAGCTCCCAGAAGGCGCTCGCGACCTCGGTCGGCGGCGGCAGCAGCGTCGTGTTGATGAGGTCGAGCGCGGCGGCGAGCTGCCAGATCAGCAGCAGCGCGAGCGGCACGCTGGCGCGGCGCGCGAGCGTGCCGGCGACGGCGCGGACGCGGCCGGCGCGGCCGGCCTCCTGCGCCGCGGCGGCCTGCTCGGC
>NZ_JAWSTH010000131.1:0-15917 GCF_033542075.1 Conexibacter stalactiti | reverse complement strand
GGTTGCGGCGGCGGTCGTCGGCGTCGTCGCGCTGGCGCTCGCGCTGTGGCAGGCGGCACGCCGTGGCCGCGAGCCGCGCGGGCCGGTCGCGCTGGAGCGCGTCGCGCGCGCCGTCGTCGACGCCTACGTCGCGCTCGGCGAGATCACTCCACGCGCCGCGGCCAGCCTGACCTTCGCGCCGCGCCTCGGCGGGCGCGTCCGCTGCGCGCTCAGCGACGGCAGCGCGGCGGAGAACCGCGCCTTCGCGAGCGCGCTGGAGGAGGCGCTCGGCGCCGCCGCCGGCCACCGCTACCTCGTCAGCCGCGCGCTCGTCGCGCCCGTCGACGCCACGCCCGCGCCCGCCGCGCACACGCGCCCGGCGGCACCGCGCGGCGCGACTCCGCGTGGCGCGACTCCGCGTGGCGCGACCCCGCGTGGTGCAACCCCACGCCGCCTCGCCCGCGCGCTCGTCGGCCGCGAGCGGGCGGACCACCACTGGCATCCGGTCCCGAGCGATCTCGGCCGCAACCGCGGACGCGCCGACGCCTACCTCGCCGCGTGGCAGCGGTGGGTCTCGCCGGAGGGCGAGCTGCGCTACACCGTCGGCAGCGAGGAGGGGCGGGAGCTGCTGCTGGCGGCGACGGCGGCGCCGAGCGGCCACACCGCCAGCCACCGCACGCTGTGGGTGTGAGCAGCGGAAGGCCGCCCACCGTCACGGTGGGAACGTCGCCGGTGCTCGCCGCGTTCAGGCCGTGCGCGGCCCGGGCGGCGGGTCGGTCGGGCGCATGCGGCGGCGGGCGTCCTCGGCGGCGCGGCGGGCGAGGCGGCGCTGCGCCAGCTCGTCGAGGGCGGGCCCGGCGGTCGCGACCGGACCGGTCGGCCCGAGCGGCGCGGCCGTGCCGCGCACCTTGCGCGCACGCTCGATCGCGGCGGTGATCTCTGCGGAGCGGCCGCCGGCGTTCCGGCTCCAGCTCTCCGGCATCTCGCGGTCAGTCGACATGGGCACGGAATCGGCACGTGGGCGCGAAAGCTTGAATCCGGCGCGACAGCCGTCGAATGCGCGATGCTTGCGGCATGCGAAACGGATCGCTCCATCGGATCGGCCGGCTCGCGTCGGTGACGCTGCTCGACGCGATCCTGCTGCTCCTGCTCGCCGCCGTCCTGCCCGGCTTCAGCGCCGACGGCTTCGGCGCCGCGCTGGCGCTGGCGGTGCTGCTCGGACTCGCCAACGCGCTCGTGTGGCCGTTGATGATCCGCTTCGCGCTCCCGTTCACGGTCCTGACGCTCGGGCTCGGCGCGCTCGTGCTGAACGGCCTCGTGCTGCTGGCGATCGCCGAGATCGACTACGGCGTCCACGTCAGAGGGCTCGGCTCGGCGATCGTCGTGACGCTCGCGCTGACCGTCCTCTCGGCCGTCTCCAACGCGATCCTCGCGCTCGACAACGGCGACCTCTGGTACCGCCACGTCGTGATCCGGCAGCTGAAGCGGACCAAGCTCGCGGTCGAGAGCGAGACGCCGGGGCTCCTCTTCCTCGAGATCGACGGGCTCGCGCATGAGGTGCTGCGGCGCGCCCTGCGCGACGGCAACGCGCCGGCGCTCGCCCACTGGGTGCACGACGGCTCGCACCGCCTGGAGCGCTGGGAGACCGACTGGTCGTCGCAGACCGGCGCCTGTCAGGCGGGGATCCTGCACGGCGACAACCACGACATGCCCGCCTTCCGCTGGTGGGAGAAGGACCGCGGCAAGGCGATCGTCACCAACCACCCGCGCGACGCGGCGGAGCTGGAGAGACGCCACTCCGACGGCCGCGGCCTGCTGCACGCCGACGGCGCCAGCCGCGCGAACATCCTCTCCGGCGACGCGCCGCACTCGATGCTGACGATGAGCACCGTGCTCGACCGCAAACGGCAGGGGAGGCTCGGCCAGGACTACTTCGCCTACTTCGCCAGCCCCTACGGCGTCGCGCTGACCTTCATGCGCTGCCTCGGCGAGATCGTCTCCGAGAAGGCATCGGCGATCCAGCAGAAACGCCGCGACGTGCGCCCGCGGATCGACCGCGGCGGCTCATACCCGCTGATGCGCGCCTTCGGCACGGTGATCCAGCTCGACCTCCAGGTCGCCGCCGTCACCGCCGACGTGCTCGCCGGCCGCCCGGTCGTCTACACGACCTTCCTCGCCTACGACGAGGTCGCGCATCACTCCGGCGTCGAGCGGCCGGACACGCTCGCGGTGCTGCGGCGCGTCGACCGCGCGATCGCGCGGATCGCGAGCGCCGTCGAGCACGCGCCGCGCCCGTACGAGCTGGTCGTGCTCGCCGACCACGGCCAGAGCCAGGGCGCGACCTTCCTGCAGCGCTACGACGAGTCGCTCGAGCAGCTCGTCAGACGCGTCGTCGAGAACGGCGAGGCGAAGGTCGCCGCCGCGACCGCCGAGTCCGACGAGAGCCGCGGCCAGCTGCGCGCCGGCATCGCCGAGCTGGGAACCCGGCCGGGCGTCACCGGCCGCGCGGCGAAGGCGCTCGCCGACAGACAGGAGAAGGCGCAGCTGCCGCCCGGCGAGGAGCCGCCGGAGATCGCCGTGATGGCCTCCGGCAACCTTGGCCTGATCTCGTTCCCGCGCGAGCAGGGGCGCGTGACGCTGGAGCAGATCGAACAGCGTCGCCCCGGCCTGCTCGACGAGCTGCGCAACCACGACGGGATCGGCTTCGTGCTCGTCAGATCGGAGCGCGACGGCGCCGTCGCGCTCGGTCCGCGCGGGCGCCACCTGCTCGACCGCGGCGTCGTCGAGGGGGAGGACCCGCTGGCGCCGTTCGGGCCGCGCGCCGCCGACCACGTCCGCCGCACCGACGGCTTCTCGCACTGCCCCGACATCGTCGTCAACAGCAGATATTGGAGCGCGGTCGACGAGGTCGCCGCGTTCGAGGAGCTGGTCGGCTCGCATGGCGGCCTCGGCGGCGCGCAGGCGCTGCCGTTCGTGCTGCACCCGGCGTCGCTGCTGTGGCCGGACGGGGATCAGGTCGTCGGCTCGGGCACCGTCCACCGGATCTTCTGCGGCTGGTTGCACCAGCTCGGCCACGACGGCTACGAGCCGTTCCGTCCAGACGCGGAGGATCCCGCTTTCAAATAGCTGGCGCGCTGCCGATCACGCGGAGGCAGGACCCGACCCCCGTCCGCAGGAGCCTCCGACCGTGCAGCAGCCGCGCGCCGCGCTGATCCCCTTCTTCGTCGTGCTCGCCGCGCTGCTGCTCGCCGACGCGCCCGCCGCGGCCGACGGCGGTCTGCCGCCGTCGGCATGGACGCTGCCCGCCCCGATGGCGACGGCACACTCCGGCGCCGCCGTCGCGCAGTTGACCGACGGCGACGCGCTCGTCGTCGCCGGCACCACCACCAGCACCATCGGTGCATCGGCCGAGCGCTACGACCTGGCGACCGACAGCTGGTCGTCGGCCGGCTCGCTCGCGACCCCGCGCACGGAAGCGTCGGCGACGACGCTCGCCGACGGACGGGTGCTGGTCGTCGGCGGGCGCGATGGCACCGGGTCGCTGGCGAGCGCCGAGCTGTTCGACCCGGCGATCGCTGCCTGGACGCCAGCGGCGCCGCTGGCGCAAGGACGCCATGACCACACCGCGACACTGCTCGGGGACGGGACGGTACTCGTGACCGGCGGCACGGACGGCAACGGCACGGTCTTCGCCAGCGCCGAGCGGTACGACCCCACCTCCAACACGTGGACGCCGGCCCCGCCGATGGCGGCGGCACGCACGCTGCACAGCGCGACGCGGCTCGCCGACGGCAGCGTCGTCGTGGTCGGCGGGGCTACGCAGATGCTTGGTCCGATGACGAGATCGGTGGAGCGGTTCGACCCGCTCAGCGGCAGCTGGTCGGCGCTGCCGTCGCTGCCGCAGCCGCGCGCGCAGCACGCGACCATCGTGCTGCCGGACGGCGCGCTGATCGCCGTCGGCGGCATCGACGGCGGGGCGTTCGCGATACCGCGCGCGGGGGTCCGGCTCGATCCGGGCGCGGCGGCGTGGCGCCCGATCGCCGGAACGACCTTCAACGCCCCAGCGGCGGCACTCCTGGCGGACGGCCTGGTGCTGCTCGTGCAGGGCGACGAGGCGAGAATGCTCGACCCCGCCTCGGGCCAGCTCGCGGACGCGGGCCCCGTGCCCGGGTACCACGGCCAACCCGTGCTGCTGCCGCTTCCCGACGGGGAGGTCCTCGTCGCGGGCGGCGGGAACAGCGAGTCGCAGCTGGTGCGTTTCACGCCGCGGGCCTGGCCGCTGATCGCGCCGGTCGCGTTCGGCGGCGAGACGGTCGGCAACGCCGGCGCGACGATCCCGCTGCCGCTGCTCGCCGGCAACGAGGTGCCGCTGTTCGTGCGCAGCGTGACGGTGGAGGGCCCGGATGCCGCAGACTTCGAGCTGGTCGCCGACACCTGCGGCGGCGCCGTCCTCGAAGAGCGCGAGAGCTGCTTCGCGAGCGTCCGCTTCAAGCCGCGCGGCGCGGGCGCGCGCACGGCGTCGCTCGTCCTCAGCGCGCCGGGGCTGCCCGGCGGGCGGCAGCTGGTGTCGCTCTCCGGCACCGGCGTCGCGCCGGTCGTCCCGGCGCCGCCCGCACCGCCGGCGCCACCGGCTCCGGTTCCACCCGCCCCGCCCGCGCCGCCGCTCGCGAGACCGGCCGCGAGAGCACCAGCGACGCCGCGGATCCGCTGCGCCGCCCGCGCGGGCAGACGCGTGATCTGCACGGGTCTGCCGAGAACGTGGGGCAGCGGCAAGGTGCGGCTCTCGCGCGTGGGGATCCTGCACGCGACCGGAACGCTGAAGAACGGCAAGCTGACGCTGACCGTCCGCAGACGTCTCTTCGACCGCCGCTACACGCTCGTCGTCGGCAAGCGCGCACCGGTCAAGGTCGTGATCGACTAGCGGCGACGCCGTCCAGGCGCGTAGGGGAGCGCTTACAAAATCCTGGCGCGCTGCCGATCACGCGGAGGCAGGACCCGACCCCCGTCCTCAGGAGCCTCCCGATCGTGCAGAAGCCGCGTGCCGCGCTGATCCCCTTCGTCGTCGTGCTCGCCGCCCTGCTGCTCGCCGACGCGCCGGCGACGGCTGCCGGCGGGAGCGGCTGGACGCCGTCGGGAGTGATGGACGAGTCGCGCAGCGGCGCCGCGGTCGCGCAGCTGACCGACGGCGACGTGCTCGCCGCCGGCGGTCGCGGAATGGTCAACTTCCTCGTGAGCGCGGAGCGCTACGACGCTGCGAGCGGTGCCTGGTCGACCGTCGCCGCGCCGCTCGCGCTGCGCGCCGACGGGACAGCCACGACGCTGCGCGACGGCCGCGTGCTCGTCACCGGCGGCTCCAACGGCGGTCCGCTCGCCAGCGCGGAGCTGTACGACCCCGCGACCGACAGCTGGACGCCCGCGGCGCCGCTGAACGAGCCGCGCTCCAACCACACCGCGACGCTGCTGGCCGACGGCAGCGTGCTCGTCGCCGGCGGGCGCTGGCTCACGAGCGCCGAGCGTTACGACCCTGCCAGCGACAGCTGGACGACGGTCGGTGCGATGCCCTCGCCGCACGCCGATCACACCGCGACGCTGCTCGCGGACGGGACGGTCGTCGTCGTCGGCGGGACCGACATGATCGACGCGCCGTTCGGCCGCCCGACCGCTGCGGTCACGCGGTTCGATCCCGCCAACGGCGCGTGGACGGCGCTGCCGCCGCTGCCGCAGCCGCGGATGCGACACGCGACGGTGGCGCTGCCCGACGGCGATCTGCTCGTCGTCGGCGGCAGCGACAGCGCCGGCACCACGCAGGCGAACGTCCGGCTCGACCCCGACGACGGCGATTGGCGGACGGTCGGCGACCGCGCGAGCTTCCCGGCGCCCTCGGCGCTGCCGCTGAGCAGCGGGCTCGTGCTGATCGTGCAGGGGGCAGAGGCGAGCGTGCTCGATCCGCTCACCGGCGACGTCGCCGCGGCGGGCGGGCCGCGCGTCAGCTGGAGCCAGCCGTCGCTCGTGCCGCTGCCGGGCGGCGACGTGCTCGCCTTCGGCGGGACGAGATTCGTCACCGACTTCGGCACCGACCGCTACACGCCGCGGATCGATCCGTTGACGGCGCCGGTCGACTTCGGCGAGCAGACGACCGGGCGCGGCGGACCCAGCATCCCGATCCCGATCGCGGCCGACGGCGGTCTGCCGCTGTTCGTCCGCGCGCTCACGATCGAGGGACCGCACGCCGGCGACTTCCAGCTCGTCTCCGACCTCTGCAGCGGCGACGTGCTGGAGCGGCGGCAGAGCTGCTTCGCGGCGATCCGCTTCACGCCGCGCGGCGACGGCCTCCGCAGCGCCTCGCTCGTCGTGACCGCGCCGGGGCTGCCGGGCGAGCGTCTGCTCGTCCCGCTCTCGGGCAGCGGGGTGCCGGCGCCGCCGCTGCCGGGGCCGCCGTCACCGCCCCCGGCCAACCCCGCGCCACCCGCGGCGAGACCGGTGGCGAGAAGAGCCGCGGTCGAACCGAAGCTGCGCTGCTCGGCGCGCAAGGGCAGACGCGTGATCTGCACGGGGCTGCCGAGAACGTGGGGCAGCGGCAAAGTGCGGCTGTCACGCGCGGGGATCGTCCACGCGACCGGAACGCTGAAGCACGGCAAGCTGACGCTGACCGTCCGCAGACGCCTGTTCGACCGCCGCTACACGCTCGTCGTCGGCAAGCGCACGCCGGTCAAGGTCGTGATCGACTAGAGCTCGATCGAGCCGCCGGGCTGCAGCGTCTCGACGCGCACGTCCGGCGCCAGTCGCGCGACGTGGGCGGCGAACTCGAGCGCCGGCGCGTGCAGCAGGTGGCGGTGGCGGCGGCCGAGACCGTAGGGGAGGTAGGTGCCCCAGTGGATCGGGATCGCGACCCGCGGCCGCACGAGCGCGATCGCTCTCGCCGCCTCCTCGGGATCGAGATGCCCGGGTCCGAGCGACGGGCCCCAGCCCCAGACGGGGATCAGCGCGACCTCGGCGACGCCGCGCAGCTCCTCCATCCGCGCGTTCAGCTCCGTGTCGCCGGCGAACCAGATCCCGTCGACGAGGAAGCCGAGCGCCTCCAGCTCGCGCGAGCGCAACGGCAGCCGTCTGGCCGCGTGCCACGCCGGCACCGCGCGCACCTCGCTGCCCCCGACCTCGGTCTGCGCGCCCGCCGTCAGCTCGCGCACGCCGCCGAACGGCATCCCGCGCACCAGTCTGCCGGCGCCGGGCGGCAGCACGACCGTCGTCGCGGGCCCGGCGAGCGCTTTCAGCGTCGGGCGGTCGAGATGGTCGTGGTGGACGTGCGACACGAGCACGGCGTCGATCGCGCCGAGCCGCGCGCGGTCCGGCAGCGGCGCATGGCGGCGCAGGTGCGCGACGCGGCCGCGCAGGATCGGATCGGTCAGCAGCCGCGCGCCGGCGGCGGTCTCGATCAGGACGGTGGCGTGTCCGTGCCAGGTGACGCGTCGCGGCATTCCGGCAGCTTCTCATGCGCGGCCGCGGGCGGCACCACCGGCGCGGCGGCCGCGTCAGGCGGCGGCGGATCGCGCCACGGCTTCGCCCCGCCGAGCCACTGCGTCAGCGCCTCGCCTCCGACGGCCAGTTCCGGCACGCCGCCGCGCAGCGCCCGCCGCCCCAGCTCCGCCAGCGGCAGCGCGCCGCCGACGGCGCCGAGCACGACGACGTTGCCGCCCTGGCGCCCTCTCACGACCTTGCGCGTCGCGACGATCGCGGCGGCGTCGAACGTCTCCGCGACGCCGGCCGCGACTGCCCGCGCGGTCTCCAGCGGCGGCACGTCGATCACGTTCGCGGCGAAGATCCCGCGCGGCCGCAGCGCCCGCCGCGCGGCGGCGAGGAACTCGGCGGTCGTCAGGTGGGTCGGCACCTCGGTGCCGTGGAAGGCGTCGAGCACGACGAGGTCGGCGGCGCCGGGCGCGCGCCGCTCCAGCAGCTCGCGCGCGTCGGTGACGCGGACGCGCAGCAGCCGGTCGGTTCTGAGGCCGAGCTGCTCGCGCGCGAGCGTGACGAGCCCGGGGTCGATCTCCGCCACCTCGTTGCGCGAGCCGGGCTGTGTCGCGGCGACGTAGCGCGGGAGCGTGAAGCCGCCGCCGCCGAGGTGGACGACGTCCAGCGGCCGGCCGGCGGCGCCGAGCAGGTCGACGAGGTCGGCGAAGCGGCGCACGTAGGCGAAGTCGATCGCGCGCGGATCGCGCAGGTCGACGTGGGAGCAGTCCTCGCCGTCGAGCCGCAGCAGCCGCCGCCACGGCCGGCCCGGCTCCGGGATCACCTCAGCCAAGGCGAACGGCGTCCGCAGCTCGACCAGCTCGCCCGACCAGCGCTGCTCGTCGCGGCGGCTTCCGCGCCCGCCGCGCGAGCGTCCGCGCGACCCCGATCCCGAGCGCGATCCCATCCCGCACAGGATGCCGCAGCGCCGTGCCCGGGGTCGGCGCGGCGACACGCGGGGGAGGGCGCGAGGGCCGTCCCAGGGGTCGATGCGGGGTGTCCCCGATGGTCGCTCCGTCCGTGCTCGGCGACGGTGTCACCACGAACCGAACCCCGTTCCCAGGAGAGCCCGCCATGAGCATCGACGCACCGATCGACACCAGCCCGCTGCGCAGCCGCTTCGCCGGCTCCGTGATCGCCCCCGGCGAGACCGGCTGGGACGAGGCGCGCGGCGCCTTCAACCTCGCGCTCGACCAGCGCCCGGCGCTGATCGCGATCGCCCAGGACGCCCGCGACGTCGCCGCCGTCGTGCGCTTCGCCGCCGAGCGCGGCCTGCGCGTCGCGCCGCAGGCGACCGGTCACAACGCCGCCCCGCTCGGCGACCTCGGCACGACCGTGCTGCTGAAGACCTGTGCGATGCAGGGCTTCAGCATCGACGCGCAGGCGCGCCGCGCCCGCGTCGAGGCCGGCGTCAAGTGGGGCCCCGTCTGCGACGCCGCCTCGCAGCACGGCCTCGCGCCGCTGTCCGGCTCCGCCCGCGACGTCGGCGTCGTCGGCTACACGCTCGGCGGCGGCCTCGGCTGGCTCGGCCGCAAGCACGGCCTCGCCTGCAACGCGGTCACGGCGATCGAGCTGGTCACCTCCGACGGCACCTTCGTGCGCGCCGACCAGGAGCACGAGCCGGACCTCTTCTGGGCGCTGCGCGGCGCCGGCGCCAACGTCGGCATCGTCACCGCGATCGAGTTCGAGCTGTTCCCGGCGCCGCAGGTCTACGCCGGCTCGCTCTTCTTCCCGTTCGAGCGCGCCGCCGAGGTGCTGCACGCCTGGCGCCAGTGGTGCGCGACCACGCCCGACGAGGTCACCTCGACGGCGAAGCTGCTGCAGCTGCCGCCGCTGGAGGAGCTGCCGGAGCCGCTGCGCGGCAGATCGTTCGCGCTGGTGCAAGCCGCCTTCCTCGGCAGCGAGGCCGACGGCGCCGCGCTGCTGGAGCCGCTGCGCGCGCTCGGCCCGCTGATGGACACCTTCGCGACCGTCGAGCCGGCCGCGCTCGGCTACCTCGCGATGGACCCCGAGGACCCGATGCCGTACCGCGCCGGCAGCCAGGTGCTTGGCGACCTCCCGCGCGAGGGCTTCGACGCGTTCCTCGCCGCCGCCGGCCCGGCCTCCGGCTCGACGCTGATGGTCGCCGAGCTGCGCCAGCTCGGCGGCGCGCTCGGCCGCACGCACGACTCGCACGGGGCGCGCGACATGATCAACGGCTCCTACCTGTCGTTCGCGACCAGCGCGCTGATGGATCCCGCCGCCGCGCCGGCGTTGGAGCTGGAGCTGGAGCGCGTGCGGCGCTCGCTGGCGATGTACGAGGTCGGCCAGTACCTCAACTTCGCCGAGCGCCCGATCGACCTCCAGCGCGCCTTCGACGAGCCGACGCTCGCGCGCCTGCGCGCGCTGCGCTCGCAGGTCGACCCGCAGGGCCTGCTGCATCCCAACCACGACGCCGCGGCATGATCATGGGCCGCGAGATCATGGCCCGCCGCTTCGGCGTCGCCTGCATGCTCGCCGCGTTCCTCGCGGCGGTCGTGCTGGCGGCGACCGGGGCCGGCGAGGCGCACGGCGCACAGCAGGCGCGCTTCTGGGCGACGTTCAGAGCCGAGAAGACGATCGGCTGGAGCGAGCCGCGCTGGACGACGAGATCCGACTGCTGGCACACGTGGTGGACGCAGGGCAGCGGCAGACAGACCGAGCGCTACGAGTCGACGATGCCGGTCAAGCTGCTCGCGTACACGGTCGGCAGGAACAACAGCTCGGTCTTCCTCAAGTGGCGCACGTGGGACGAGTTCGCCGAGTCCTCCGATCGCGAGATGCCGGCGGTCGGCACGATCACCCGCCAGGCGTCGCGCAGCACGGACTGGGATGCCGGCACCTGCGGCGTGCGCGGCGTGATCATCGACGACGAGGGCAACGAGCGCACGACGCCGGTGCCGCCGCCGCCCGACGACTGCGGCACGAGAAAGCCCGGCGTCGACGGCTGGATCGGCAACGGCAACAAGTACATGTGGCTCGACACCGGGTCGTCGTTCCCAAGCCAGGAGGCGCAGATGGGCTTCAGAGCGTGCGAGCTGAACATGCCCTACGAGATGGACGAGCGCGGCTGGTCGGTCGACGTCCGCGGGCGCTACTCGCGTGCCGAGCTGTTCAACTCAGCGGTGCCGGTCGTGACGGTCAGCGCCGCCGAGAGATACAGCCAGAAGCAGCTGATCGGCGGCGCCCGCGCGATCGTCTTCACGAGCGGCGCCGTCAGATGGACCGTGACGCTCAGACGCGCCGCGTCGCCGCCCAGAGGAGGGCGGCGGTAGCGGCGGTCGCGCCGCTCAGGCGGCGGCAGCGGCCGCGGCGACAGCGAGTCTGTCGGCGCGGCCGTTGAGCGCCTTGTGCTCGTGATCGGCGCCGGTCTCGTGACCCCGCACCCAATGCCAGCGAACCTGCTCGTGGCGGGCGATCTCGGCCTCCAGCGCCTGCACGAGGTCCTGGTTCTTGACCGGATCGCCGCTCGCCGTCTTCCAGCCCTTGCGCTTCCAGCCGGAGAGCCATCTCGTCATCGAGTTGAGCATCAGCTGCGAGTCGGTGCAGATGCACGCCTTGCTGCCGGCCGGCAGCGCGCGCAGGCCTTCGAGCGCTGCGGTGTATTCCATCCGGTTGTTCGTCGTCGCGGGGTCGCCGCCGGAGTACTCCAGCGGCGCGCCGCCGTCGGCGGGCACGACGATCGCGGCCCAGCCGCCGGGGCCGGGATTGCCCTTGCAGGCTCCATCGGTCCACACGAGCGCCTCGCCGAGCAGCTGCTCGACGGGAGTCTCGACCGGCTTGGCGCGTCTTGGGCGGCGGCGGGGTGCAGGTGACATCGGCGCGGAAGGGTAGCGGGGCTTCGCCTTAGGAGGTTCCACGTCGGCGCGCCGCACCCTGCCGCGCCGGCGGGAACCTCCGGCTGTCAGGGCGTTCTGTCGTCTTCGTCTTCCTCGTCGGATCTGTCCGCTCTGTCGGGTCCGGCGGCTCTGCCGTCTCTGTCCCACGGACCGTGATGCCAGCCGCGCTTGCCGTCTCTGAAGCCTCTGCCGAAGGCGGGGCGTCTCGGCGGCGTCGCGTTGACCAAGTCGTCGACGTGCTCTCTGAAGGCGGCGACGAGCGCTTCCTCCAGTCCCTCGACCGACTTGCCCTCGGCTCTGGCGATCTCGGCCAGCGATCTGCCGTCGATCAGCCGCTCGCGCAGCTCCTCGGCGTCGAGACCGAGGTAGTCGGCGGCGGCGCTGCCGAACTCGAGGCCGGGCCCGCCGATCGGACCCGGACCGCCGGGGCCGCCCGGATGGCCGGGGCCTCTCGGCGGCGTCGGCGGGGTCGGTCTCGCGGCCGTGTCGCCCGGCGTGGTCGTCGTGCTGCTCTTGCCGTTGGTCCCGGCCGCGACGGCGACGCCGCCGCCGGCGAGGACGAGGACAGCCGCCGCGCCCGCGAGCGCCCGGCCGGTGAGTCTTCGATTCATCGGAAACTCCTCCATTGGGTGGGAGTCCATCGCAGCAGCGGTGCCTGAGAAGCGGCTAAGAACCCCGGGCCGCGGCCCCTCGGGGACGGCAGCGGGGGATCCCCGATGGTGCGCGGGCCGGTCCGCGGCGACGATCGAGCCCGGTCAGTACACCTTCCTTCCTGGAGCCCACCATGCAACGGATCACGCAGCTCGCCGCCGGCGCGCTCGCGGCGCTGGCGATCGTGCCGACGGCCGTCGCGCAGGCCGACTCGATCGCCTACATCAAGGATCAGAACGTCTGGCTCGCGACCGGCGACGGCACGCGTCAGCACCAGGTCACCAGCAGCGGCAGCTACTCGTACGCGTCGCAGTCCGACGACGGCACGATCATCGCCCTCAACGCCGATCGCCACCTGCACCGGCTCGACCGCACCAGCGGCGCCGTCCTCGCCGACTTCTCGACGCCCGTCTCCGACACGCCGCCGAACTCCTCGTTCGTCTTCAGCGGGCCGTATGCGCCCACGATCTCGCCCGACGGCACCAAGGTCGCGTACGGCTGGTCGGCGCAATACACGATCTACGACCCCTACTGCGGCTACCCCGGCGGCTGCAGAGCGGGCAAGCGGATCATCGGCACCGGCTACTCGCACGCCGACCGCCTCACGAGCTGGGACGAGCCCGGCTTCAAGATGCACAGCGGCTGGCAGCACCCGTCGTGGCTCGACAACTCGCACGTGCTGATCTCCGAGCCGTGGGAGCTGGGCAACCTCGACTTCTGGGTCGACACCGTCGGCGACGACCAGTACGGCGAGAAGTGGTACGGCGTCAGCGGCAACGGCGACGCGGAGGTCAGCCGCGTGAACAACGGCGTCGTGGCGATCTCCGACACCGGCAAGTTCATCGACGTCGAGAGAATGGAAGGCGCCTGGCCGAGCGCCAACGTCTCCGACTGCCTCTTCATCGGCAACCGCGAGGGCCCGACGCTGCAGTCGCCGAGCTGGTCGCCCGACGGCACGAAGATCGCCTACTCGGACAGCAGCAGCGTCCAGATCCTCTCCAACCTCGACTTCGCCGGCTGCAACCGCGACGTCGCCGTCACGACCCGCCTCGACGCCGGCACCTACCCCGACTGGGGGCCGGCCGACGTGCCGCCGGCGAGAGTCGTCCCGCCGGTCGACCCGCCGAGAGTCGATCAGCCGGTCAGAAGAGGGCCGACGGTCTGCTGCGCGAAGCCGCCGCTGAGAGGCAACGCGCTCGCCGCGAAGGTCGTCGCGGCTGCCAGCGCCGGTCGCGGCGTCACGGTGAGATTCACCGCGCCGGGTGCGGGCAGGGTGAACGCGGTCGCTTCGTTGAAGGGCAAGCGCGTGGGCGCGGGTGCCAAGAAGGTGACGCGCAGAGGCGGCGCGACGGTGAAGATCACCTTCACCAGAGCCGGCAGACGCGCGCTGAAGAAGGGCGGCAAGGTGACGATCCGCCTCACCTTCAAGCCGGCGAAGGGCGCCGCGAAGGCGGTCACGCTGAGCACGACGGTGAATGGGTGAGAGAAGCGGCGCCGCTCAATTGAGGAGCGCCGATCGGCGACGCGCCGCGGCCGATGGCGCTCAACTGAGCAGCGTCGGCGCCAGCTCGCGCAGCTGGGCGAGCTGGCGCTCCACGGTGTCGCCCAACGGCTGGATCGCGACGTGGTCGGCGCCGGCCGCGCGGTGAGCGGCGAGCCGCTCGGCGATCACGTCGGCGTCGCCCCACGCGACGAGCGCGTCGACGAGCCGGTCGCTGCCGCCGTCGGCGACGTCGCGCTCCTCGAAGCCCAGCTCCAGCAGGTTGCGGCTGTAGTTGGGCAGTGCCAGATAGCCGGCCAGGAAGGCGCGCGCGGTTGTGCGTGCCTTCTCCGCGTCGCGTTCGAGCACGACGGTCTGCTCCGGCGCCAGCAGCGGCCCGTCGCCGAGCAGCGCGCGCGTCTGCGCCGTGTGCTCGGGCGTGACGAGGTAGGGATGGGCGCCGTCGGTGCGGTCGCGTGCGAGCGCGACCATCTTCGGCCGCAGCGCGGCCAGCACGATCGGGACCGGCGGCTCGGCCGGCGGGGCGGCGTAGGTGGCCGCGTCGATCCCGTCGAGATAGGTGCGCATCGCCGTCAGCGGCTTGCCGTAGTCGTGCCCGCGGCGGTCGACGAGCGGAGCGTGGCTGACGCCGAGGCCGAGCAGGAAGCGGCCTGGGTATGCCTCGCCGAGCGTCTGCGCTGCGGCGTTGGCGGCGCTCGCGTCGCGCACCCAGATGTTGGCGATGCCGGTCGCGATCACGATCCGCTCGGTCGCGGCGAGCAGCAGACCGGCGTGGGTGAACGCCTCCTTGCCGAGTGCCTCGCCAAACCACAGCGAGCCGTAGCCGAGCCGCTCGATCTCGGCAGCCGCGGCGGCGCCCTCGCGCGCGGGCACGCCGGCGAGGCTGCTGAGCCAGACGCCGGTGGCGCCGAGGCGGTCGCGGGCGGGCAGGGCGGGGCTGGAGTCGCTCATGGGCGACAGTGTAGTTCGAGAGTCCTCGAACGGTCTAGGGGCGCGTCAGCACGTGTGCCGCCAGCGCGGGTACGTCAGCGCGCCGCGCGGGGCGGCGCGTCCTCGGGCAGCGAGCCGGTGCGTCAGCGCGCCGCGCGGGGGCGGCGCGGGGCGGCGGTGCGGGTGGGCGCGGTGCGGCGCTCGCCGACCGGGCTGCTGTCGCAGGGGCGCTCGCCGGTCCAGCTCGCGAGCCGCAGATGCTGCTCCAGCTTCGGCGAGATCGCGGCGAGCAGGTGGTCGGCCTCGTCGGCGATCTCGTCGTTGGGGATCGTCGTCTGCGTGCGCAGGAAGCGCTCCACGACCGAGCGGCGGCGGCGCATCGCGGCGGCCTCGTGGCGACCGGCGGCCGTCAGCTGCCAGCCGCGCTGTGCGGCTCTCTCGATGTAGCCGTCACGCGCGAGACGGCGCAGCATCTCGTGGACGGTCGGAGCTGAAAGGTCGAGCGCGCGAGCCACGGCAGCCGCCGCAACGGTGTGACGATCGCCGCCGAGATGGGCGATCGTCTCGAGGTAACGCGCCTCTGCGCGGCTAGGGGACGTCGTCGGCTCGCTCATGGGTCAGAAGGATAACGCAAGGCGCTAAAGATAGCCAGTGGCTCAAAACACAGCCAGGGGGTCGGAATTGCTTGTTTGCGGCCCCTTCGCGCGGGTAGCGCACGGGCATGCGGCGGCTGCTGGCAGCGCTCCTGGCAACCGGGCTCGCGAGCTCGGCGGGCGGCGTGCTCGTCCCGCACGCGCTCGCCCAGCGGCTGCCGTCCGCGCCCGGGGCGCCCGGAGTGAGAGCGATCTGGGCCCCCGCCGACAAGCACGGCTTCGGCACCGCCCATCAGCGTGCCAGCCACGTCTGGTTCACGTTGCGCCAGCACGAGCTGAGCGAGGTCTACTACCCCGACCTCGGCACGCCGGCGCTGCGCGAGCTGCAGTTCGCCGTCGGCTCCGGCGGCGAGCTCGCGGCCGAGAGCGACGGCGCGCGCGGGCGCGTCCGGCGCGGTGCCGGCCTCACCTTCACGCAGACGACGACCGACCGAGGCGACCGCTGGCGCCTCAGCAAGACCTACGTCACCGACCCGCGCCGCGCGACCGTGCTCGCGCGCGTGCGCCTGACGAGCCTGGACGGCCGTCCACATCCGCTCTACCTGCTCGCCGACCCGGCGCTCTCCAACGACGGCGACGACGACCGTGCGGTCACGCGCGACGGCGCGCTGCTGAGCTGGGACCGCCGCGCCGCGCTCGCGATCCGCGCCCAGCCGGCGCTGCTGGACGGCACGAGCGGCTACGCCGGCTCGCGCGAGCCGTGGCGGCGGCTGCAGCGCGCCGTCGCGCGCCGCGCCGTGGAGGCCGCGGGCCCCCGCGCACCTGTCGCGATCCGCCGCACCGACGCGCCCCAGGCCGGCAACGTCACGCAGCTCGCGCGCACGCAGCTCGACGGCCGCCCGG
>NZ_JAWSTH010000130.1:0-16166 GCF_033542075.1 Conexibacter stalactiti | reverse complement strand
CGCGGCCGGACCGAGAGGCGCCGCCGGGCCCGCCGGGCCCAGAGGCGAGCCGGGCGCGCCCGGCTCGGCCGACGGCTGGAGCCGCACCGGCAACGCCGGCACCGGCGCCGGCGAGTTCCTCGGCACCAGCGACGCACAGCCGCTCGAGCTGCGCGCCGGCGGCGCGCGGGCACTGCGGCTGGAGCCGCGTGAGAACGCCACGCCCGCCCTGCTCGGCGGCGCGGGCGCCAACGAGATCTCCGCGACGGCCAACGGGGCGACGATCGCCGGCGGCGGCGCCGACGGCTTCCCGCAGACGGTCGGCTCCAGCTACGGGACGGTCTCCGGCGGGCGCGGCAACGCCGTCACCGGCCCCTTCGGCACGATCGCCGGCGGCAGCGGCAACACCGCCGCTGGCGACACCACGACCGTCGGCGGCGGCGATGACAACCGCGCGACGGGCGATCTCGCGACCGTCACCGGCGGTATCGGCAACGCGGCGAGCGGCTCCTACGCGACGATCGCCGGCGGCCGCCTCAACACGGCGGGCGGAGAGTACGGCGCCGTCCTCGGCGGGCGCGAGAACAGCGCGAGCGGCTTCTTCGGCGTCGCGCTCGGGTTCGCCTCGACCGCCGCGGGCGAGTACTCGCTGGCGGCCGGCAGCCAGGTGACGGCCGCGCACCGCGGCGCGTTCGTCCTCGGCGACTCCTCCGGCGGCGGCTTCGAGAGCGCCGCCGACGACGAGCTGGCCGCCCGCTTCGCCGGCGGCGTGCGCCTGCGCACGAGCGCCGACGGCGCGACCGGCTGCAACCTGCCGGCCGGCTCGGGCGTGTGGGACTGCACCAGCGACGCGCGCCTGAAGCACCGCTTCCGCGCCGTCGATCGCGACCAGCTCCTGGAACGGCTCGCCGGGATGCCGATCGCGAGCTGGCAGTACAGAGCGGAGGCCGGCGAGGTCCGCCACCTCGGCCCGACCGCGCAGGCGTTCAAGGCCGCCTTCGGCCTCGGCCGCGGCGCGACGACGATCGGCCAGCTCGACGAGGCCGGTGTCGCGCTCGCGGCCGGCCAGGCGCTGGCCGAGCGCGCCGACGCCGCCGACGCGCGGATCGACGCGCTGGAGCGCCGCCTCGCCGCGTTGGAGCAGCGGCTCGGCGGGCGCTGACGCGAGCAGTGGACGTCCGCTGCCGCTGAACGGCGGCGGGCGTCCGGTCCTCGGTGCGGCGCCGGGCGCGCCGCGTGCGACTCAGATCGGCGCGAAGCCCGTGCGGGCGCGCTGCTGTCTGACCGACTCCTTCACCTTCAGCGAGGCGAGCACCGCCTCGGCGGCGTGGGCGCCGCTGTCGCGCTTGCCGCCGCCGCCGACGCGCGCCTCGGCCTGCTCGCGCGTGTCGACCGTCAGCAGGCCGAAGCCGACCGGGATCCCGGTCGCCAGCTGCACCTGCTGGATCCCGCGCGCGCACTCGCCGCAGACGTAGTCGTAGTGGCTGGTCTCTCCGCGGATCACCGCGCCGAGCGCGACGATCGCGTCGTACCTGCCCGACTCGGCCGCGTACTTCGCCGCCAGCGGCAGCTCGAAGGCGCCCGGCACGTCGTAGACGTCGACCGTCTCGGCGCCGTGCTTCTCCAGCTCCGCTCTGGCGCCCTCGACCAGCTTTTCCGCGAGGTCCTCGTAGAAGCGCCCGACGACGAGCGCGAAACGACGGTTCTCAGCGCCCATCGGCGTTCTCCCTCTGCTGCTTGTGATCGTGCTCGTGCTCCTCGAGGATCATCTCCTCGTCGAGCGCGAGCCCCTGGTGGTGAAGCGTGTGGCCCATCCGGTCGCGCTTGGTGCGCAGGTAGGCCTCGTTGTGCGGGTTGGGCGTCGGCACGATCGGCACCTGGTCGGTGACCGACAGCCCGTAGCCCTCCAGCCCGATGATCTTCTTCGGGTTGTTCGTCAGGATCCGGATCGAGGTGAGGCCGAGGTCCTTGAGGATCTGGGCGCCGATGCCGTAGTCGCGCAGATCGGCCGGCAGCCCCAGTCTGAGGTTGGCCTCGACCGTGTCGAGCCCCTGCTCCTGCAGCTTGTACGCCTTCAGCTTGTTCAGCAGGCCGATCCCGCGGCCCTCCTGCGCGAGATAGAGCAGGACGCCCTCGCCGCGCTCCTCGATCATCGCCAGCGCCGACTCGAGCTGCTCGCCGCAGTCGCAGCGCAGCGAGTGGAAGACGTCGCCGGTGAGGCACTCGGAGTGGACGCGCACGAGCACGTCGTCCTTGCCGGACACGTCGCCCTTGACCATCGCGACGTGGTGCTTGTCGTCGACGAGCGAGCGGTAGCCGACGACGTCGAAGTCGCCGAAGGCGGTCGGCAGCCTCGTCGAGACGACCCGCTCGACCAGTCTGTCGTGCTTGCGCCGGTAGGCGACGAGGTCGGCGACCGTGACCATCTTCAGGCCGTGGCGCTCGCAGTACGGGACGAGGTCCTTGACACGCGCCATCGTTCCGTCGTCGTTCATGATCTCGCAGATCACGCCGGAGGGGTTGAGGCCGGCCAGGCGCGACAGGTCGACGGCCGCCTCGGTCTGCCCGATCCGCTCGAGCACACCGCCATCCTTCGCCTTCAGCGGGAAGACGTGGCCGGGCTGGACGAGGTCGCGGGGCGCGGCCTTCGGGTCGATCGCGACCTGGATCGTGTGGGCGCGGTCAGCCGCGGAGATGCCTGTGGTCACACCGTCGCGCGCCTCGATCGAGACGGTGAAGGCGGTCTCGAACGACGACTCGTTCTTGCTCGCCATCAGGTCGAGGCCCATCTCGTCGCAGCGCTCGCCGGTGAGCGCGAGACAGATCAGCCCGCGCCCCTCCTTCGCCATGAAGTTGATCGCCTCGGGCGTGACGAACTGGGCGGCCATCGTCAGGTCGCCCTCGTTCTCGCGGTCCTCGTCGTCGCAGACGACGACCATCTTGCCCTGGCGGATGTCCTCGATCGCCTCTTCGATCGTGGCGAAGGCCGCCGCGGTGGTTCTCACGTCCGACTCCGACTGGCTCATCGATGTGCCCCCACGAGCTTCTCGACGTACTTCGCGAGCACGTCGACTTCCAGGTTGACCGGCTTGCCGACCTCGGCCGCGCCGAGGATCGTCCGCTCCAGCGTCTCGGGGATCAGCGAGACGCTGAGCGACTCGTCGTCGACTGACGACACTGTCAATGACACTCCGTCGATCGCGATCGAGCCCTTCTCGACGACGTAGCGCAGCAGCTCGGGACCGGCCGTGATCGTCACGATCCGCGCGAAGCCGTCCTGCTCGATCGCCGAGATCGTCCCGAGGCCGTCGACGTGGCCCTGCATGATGTGGCCGCCGAGGCGAGCGTCCGCGCGCAGCGCCAGCTCGAGGTTGACCTCGCTGCCGGGGCCGATCTCCGCCAGCGACGAGCGCCGCAGCGTCTCGTTCATGACGTCGGCGGCGAAGGTCCCGTTGGAGGGATCGACGGCCGTCAGGCAGACGCCGTTGACGGCGATCGAGTCGCCGGGCGCCAGCTCTCTGCCGAGCGGCGTGGCGATCGCCAGGCGGACGCCGTCGTCGGTCGGCTCGACAGCGGCGACCGTGCCGAGTCCCTGTACCAGTCCGGTGAACATCACCACTCCTTCAGGCGGGCGGAGACGAGCAGGTCCTCCCCCACGCGATCGCAGTCCAGGGTCAGGGCGCGCAGCGCCTCTGAGATCGTCTCGACGCCCTCGCCCTCGAGCGGGTCGCGCGCGGTGCGCCCGCCGAGCACGAGCGGCGCCAGGAACAGCCGCAGCTCGTCGATCTCGCCGGCGTCGAGGAAGGCGCCGGCCAAGCGCGGGCCGCCCTCCAGCAGGATCGAGCCGACGCCGGCGGCGCCGAGCTGGTCCAAGGCGGAGACGACGCGCGCGGGCTCGTTCGCGCCGGTCGCGACGATCACGTCGATGCCGTGGGTCTCCAGCGCGTCGGTCGCGGTGCGCGGCGCGGCGCGTGAGACGACGACCGTCAGCGGCACCTCACCGGCCGCCTGCACCAGCTGCGCGTCGAGCGAAAGGCGCGCGAGCGAGTCGAAGACGACCCGGCGCGGCTGGCGCGCGACGTCCGGTATCCGCGCCGTCAGCTGCGGGTCGTCGGCGATCGCGGTGCCGATCCCGACCGCGACGGCGTCGCACTCGGCGCGCCAGTGGTGGGCCAGCTCACGGCTCTCCGTCGAGGAGATCCACTTCGAGTCGCCGGCGCGCGTGGCGACCTTGCCGTCGAGCGTCATCGCCGACTTGAAGAGGACCCACGGGCGGCCGGTGCGCGCATGCTTGCGAAACGGCTGGTTGAGCTGGCGGGCTCTGGCGGCCAGCTCGCCGTCGGCGACCTCCACCTCGACGCCCTCGTCGCGCAGGATCCCGAGACCGCGGCCGGAGGCCTTCTCGGTCGGGTCGTCGGAGGCGATCACGACGCGGCTGATGCCGGCGGCGAGGATCGCGTCGGTGCACGGCGGCTGCTTGCCGGTGTGGCAGCAGGGCTCCAGCGAGACGTAGATCGTCGTGCCGGAGAGGTCCTGGTCGCCGGCGGCGCGGATCGCCTCCACCTCGGCGTGCGGCGCGCCGTACTCGGTGTGCCAGCCCTCGGCGATGATCTCGCCGTCGCGCGCGATCAGCGCGCCGACCAGCGGATTGGGGCTGACGCGGCCGCGGCCGCGCTGTGCCAGCTCCAGCGTGCGGGCCAGGAAGAGGCGGTCTGTGTCAGTTGTGGGAGGCAAATCCGATGGGTCTCGTCGGGTTTCCGTTCAAGCCCTGCCGCTTGAGGATACGCAGGCGCTCACGAACAGCCACCGCCCGACAACCTGTAGATCACGATCTCCGGCCCCGGACGCTCGTACGCGAGCGGGTAGTAGTCGAACGCCCAGTCGAAGTTGAAGGTCGGCGGATCGGCCCCCTCCTTGTACGGGCTGAAGCGCGCCACCTCCTCGCCGCGCTGCGCCAGCGCGTCGTAGTAGGCGAGCGCGCCAGGCACCTCGCCGGGCTGCGCGAGGGCGCGATCGCGCTGGTGGGAGCCGATCACGACCCAGCAGAAGCCGGCCGCCTCGTACTCGTCGAGCAGCTCCGGGTAGAGCACGCGCTGGTACTTGTCGACCTTCACGAAGCGGCTGCTCGGCACCCTTCTGCCGAAGTCGTCGACCGACGCGCGCGCTGTGTCCCACAGCTCCCAGCGCTTGCCGCTCGCGGTCGCGGGGTCGGCGCGGTTGGGGTCCTCGCTCCAGCGCGCCGGCACGATCGGCTCCAGCATCACCTTCGTGCCCGCCGGGATGTTCTCGACCATCCAGTCGTGCGCGAGGCCGCGCGTGTCGGGGCGCGAGAGGACGCGGTCGTTGTGGATCACATAGACGAGCCCCTGCGCCAGGATCGCGATCACGGCGACGATCGCGACGGGGCGCGCGGCCCGCGGCCAGCGCGCCGCCGCCAGCTCGATCAGCCAGATCGCGAACCACGCCGCCAGCACGCAGGCGATCGGGAACAGCGGCAGCAGCCAGCGGCCGAAGTAGCGGTCCTGCGTGCCCATGTAGACGAGGTAGACGACGACCGTCGGCAGCAGCAGGAGCGCGATCCGGCGCTCCTTGAAGAGCGACAGCACCGCCCCGCCGAGCGCCAGCAGCGCCGGGATCCAGCCGAGCCCCCACGTGAACGCCCACAGGTAGTAGAGGACGCCGTTCTCCTGCGTCAGGCCGAGCTTCGCCAGCTCGTCGCCGCCGGCCAGCTCGCGCTGTCTGCCGACGCCGGCGCGGAACTCGGAGAAGCTCAGCAGCGCGTGCGGGTTGGCGATCAGGAAGCCGACGGCGGTCGCCAGGCCGGCCAGCGCCAGCGCGGCGAGCGCGTGGGCGACGCCGGCGCGCTCCTCGCGCGTGCGGATCAGGACCGCCGTGGCCAGCGGCAGCAGCACGATCCCGGCGGTGTACTTCGTGCCGGCCGCGAGCCCGACCGCGACGCCGCCGAGCAGCAGCCAGCCGAGCCCGCCGGCGCGGCCGGAGCCCTTCAGGATCAGCGCCGCGCACAGCAGCGCCAGCGTCGCCGGGAACATCGACGGCACGTCGTTGAGCGCCAGATGGCTGTAGAAGACCGGCAGGAACGCGACCGCGCCGATCGCCGCCGCCAGCAGGCCGACGCGGCGGTCGAAGAGGCGGCTGCCGAGCAGGTGCAGCAGCCAGACCGAGACGGTCCCCAGCAGCGCGACGGTGACGCGCGCGATCAGGAAGACCTGGCTGGGATCGTCGACGTAGGCCTTCGCGACCGCCTCGCGACCGCCGAACCAGACCGCGTAGACGGCGTACAGCAGCTCCGTGAAGCCCGGCGGGTTGAGGAAGTAGCGCGGGTTGAAGCCGTGGCCGAAGAACCCGATCGCGACCGGGACGAAGTGGCCTTCCTCATCGATGTTGTACGAGAACGGCAGGCCGTGGCCGATGCCCCATACCCGCAGCCCGAACGCGCCCAGAAGGACGGCGACGAGGCCCAGCGCGAGGGCGTCGATCCGCGGACGCGGCCGGCGTGCGTGGCGTTCCATCCGGTCCTTTGGGATACTGCGGCGCGAGTCTACGGCACCGGCCGACGGTCAACGGTGGTCGCATGACATCCCCCGTGGTGCCTACCCTGGACCACGAACACCTCGCGGCCACGCGCCCCCGGCGACCGGATTCCCCATGAAGCTGATCATCCAGATCCCCTGTAAAGACGAGGAAGAGCACCTTCCCGCGACGCTCGCCGACCTGCCGAGATCGATTCCCGGCATCGACGTGATCGAGACGCTCGTGATCGACGACGGCTCGACCGATCGCACGATCGAGGTCGCGCGCGAGAACGGCGTCCACCACATCGTCAAGCTGACCAACAACAAGGGGCTGGCGGCCGGCTTCCAGGCCGGGCTCGACGCGGCGCTGAAGCTCGGCGCCGACGTCGTCGTCAACACCGACGCCGACAACCAGTACTACGGCGGCGACATCCCGAAGCTGGTCGCCCCGATCGTCGCCGGCGAGGCCGACATGGTGATCGGCGACCGTCAGGTCGAGACGATCGCGCACTTCTCGCCGCTGAAGGTCTCGCTGCAGAAGCTCGGCTCGTGGGTCGTGCGACAGGCCTCCTCCACGAGCGTGCCCGACACCACCTCCGGCTTCCGCGCCTACAACCGCGAGGCCGCGTTGCAGATGGTCGTCGTGTCGAAGTTCACGTACACGCTCGAGACGATCATCCAGGCCGGCAAGCTGCTCGTCGCGATCGACGACGTGCCGATCAGAACGAACCCGAAGACGCGCGAATCGCGCCTCTTCCCCTCGATGGGCGCCTATGTGCGGCGCAACTCGGTCTCGATCTTCCGCATCTACGCCCAGTACGAGCCGCTGCGCGTCTTCTGGAGCGCCGGCGCCGTCGTCGGCGTGCTCGCGCTCGCCGTCTGGGCGCGCTTCCTCGTCTCCTGGATACAGGGCGAGGGGGCCGGCCACGTGCAGTCGCTGATCCTCGGATCGGTCCTCTTCACCGGCACGATGCTGCTGTTCGCGCTCGGCGTGATCGGCGACCTGCTGGCCGCCCAGCGCACGCTCTCGCAGCGCACCTTCGAACGGGTGCGGCGCATCGAGCTGCAGCTCGGCATCCCACCGTCCCACTACGAGCCCGGCGCACCGCGACCGACCGAAGGCAGCGACGACGCGCCCGGGTCGACCGGCGAGACCGGCGAGCGAAAGGCAGTCGAGGTATGAGCACCACGTCCGCGGCCGAGGCCGTCCCGACCGGGAACACGTACGACAAGTACGGCTCCACCAACCCGGTCGTGCGCCGGCTGATGTCGAACTTCGAGCGCACGCTCGGCGAGCTGTTCCTGCAGGCCTCGCCCAGCTCGGTGCTCGACGTCGGCTGCGGCGAGGGCGTGCTGACGCATCAGTGGGCGCTCGCGCTCGGCGACAAGCGGATCGTCGGCATCGACCTCGACGACCCGAAGCTGCTGGCCGAGCAGGCGACGCGCACCGCGCCGAACCTCGAGTACCGCGTGATGAAGGCCGAGAACATGCCGTTCTCCGACGACGAGTTCGGCCTCGCGAGCGCGATCGAGGTGCTCGAGCACGTGCCGGACCCGGCCCACACCGTCGCCGAGATGGCGCGCGTGGCGAAGGACCACCTGCTCGTCTCGGTCCCGCGCGAGCCGCTCTGGCGCGGCCTGAACGTCGCCCGCGGCGCCTACATCAAGGACCTCGGCAACACGCCCGGGCACGTCAACCACTGGTCGAAGAGATCGTTCGTGAAGCTGCTGTCGCAGCACGGCGAGGTCGTCGAGGCGCGGTCGCCGTTCCCGTGGACGATGCTGCTCGTGAAGCTCCGCTAGCAGCGCCCGCGCGTGGCTGAGCGCACGAGCAGCGGTCGTTCGCGCGGTCGCTTGCTGCTGACCGCCGGGATCGCGTCAACCGGGATCCTCTCCTTCCTCTACCTCGCGCTCGCCTCGCATGAGCTGAGCGCGACCGACTACGGGCATGTCAGCCTGCTGTGGTCGATCGCGTTCGTGATCCTGTCGGTGATCTACCGGCCGATCGAGCAGCTGCTCTCGCGCACGATCGCCGACCGCCGCGCGCGCGGGCTGCACGACCACTCGCTGCGCACGCCGGCGCTGATCCAGGCCGCCTTCGCGCTCGTCTTCCTGGTGGTGGCGCTGGCGCTGCGGACGCGGATTCAGGACGACCTCTTCGGCGGCTCCGCCGCGCTCTACTGGATCCTCGTGATCAGCGTGCTGGCGTACGCCGGCAGCTACTTCGCGCGCGGCTGGCTGGCCGGCCACGAGCGCTTCGCCGGCTACGGCGGGCTCGTGCTGCTGGAGTCGACCTCACGCTTCCTGTTCGCGGTCGCGGCCGTGCTCGGGATCACCTCCGGCCAGACGGCGATCGCGATCGGCATCGCCGTCGCCCCGTTCGTCTCGCTGGCGGTCGTGCCGTTCGCGCTCGCGCGGCTGGCGCGCGGCGGCCACGACCCGCTGCCGGACGCCTCTTCGGTCGCCGTCCTCGACGCCGCCGGCGAGGGCCCGGCGCATGCCGAGATCGAGGAGGCGTCGGCCGACCTGACGCTGAAGCGCGGCTCCCACTTCGCGATCGCGGTCTTCGCGATCATGCTCGCCGAGCAGACGCTGATGAACGCCGCGGTGCTGATCGTCGAGCACGACTCTGGCCCGGCGCTGGCCGGCTTCGTCTTCAACGTGCTGCTGATCGTGCGCGCGCCGCTGCAGCTGTTCCAGGCGGTGCAGACGTCGATCCTCCCCCACCTGACGGGCCTGGAGGCGCGTGAGAACGCGGCCGAGTTCTCGCGCGCGATCCGCGTCACCGTGCTCGCGATCGCCGCCTTCGCGGGCGCCTGCGCCGTCGGCCTGCTGGCGATCGGCCCGTGGGTGATGGAGACGCTGCTGGGCGACAAGGGCTTCACGTACGAGCGCGGCGGCCTCGCGCTGGTCGCGCTCGGGATGGGCTTCCACCTCGTCGCCGGCACGCTCAACCAGGCGGCGCTGGCCCGCGGCCGCGCGCCGCTGGCGGCGGTCGCCTGGCTCGTCTCGGCGGTGTTGTTCGTCGCCTGGGTCGCCTCGGGCTTCGTCGCCGACGAGGTGCTGCGCGTCGAGACCGGCTACTTCGGCGCCGCCTTCATCCTCAGCTGCCTGCTGTTCGCGCTGTACCGGCGGCCGGCGGACTGAGGGGTCACAACGAACCTGGTCTGCCTGACCAATTTGCGATTCCAACCCGCGAGATTTCCCATCTCGAGATGAGATTCGCACCTCTCAGACCAGATTAATGCAGCGAATCACCATCTCGAGGTTGCGCTCTCGGCCGCCCGTGTGTAGCGTTCGCAAAAAGAAAGGTCGCCGAGGAAGCCACCTCGACGACCTTTGACCCAGTCCGCAGACCGGGGTCCAGCACGCCCATCGTATCTGCGGACGCGAAAACCAGGAGCGCCCGTGAGTACCAGCGATCCGTCGCAGCAAACGCTCGACCTCTCAGCCGGGTCATACGTGAAGGGTTTGCCGCTGTCGTCCACTTCGTTTCTGGCAGTGACGACGTTCGCCCAACTGTCGCAGATCATGCGCGATCCCCGTGATCTCCAGCCAAACGCGAGACGCGGAAGAAGCTTCGACGCTGACCAGCTCGAGGACGAGGCCAGCATCCATGAGCTGGTCCAGCGCGCGCTGATCGGCGCGAAGAAAGCAAACGTTCCGAAGTACGGCGCGTACATCCTCGACACCGTCATGGAGCGGACGATCGGGGTGTTGCCGCCCATCCATACTTGGTCGCAGGCGCAGCTCCAGGTCGTTACGTACCAGGGAACGCAGTATCTGCTCGTTCCACAGGGGATGCGTCTCTTTTCAATTGACGGAGAGACTCAGCTGACGGCGCACTACGAGGTGCAAACGCGGTCGAATGCGCTGCCTGAAGAGAAGAAGGTCCATCGCGAGTTCCCGCTGGCGATAGTCGTCCACCACGGAGTTACGACCGAGACAGCCCGACAGTACTTCCACGATCTCAACATCCTTGCAGTCAAGCCAAACACCAGTCTGGGATTGGCGATGGACACCAAGGATCCGCTGATGCGCGTGGTTCAGAATCTCGAGGTCAGGATCCCGGACCTCAACGGGCGGGTCGAAAAGTCCGCTCGTCAGCTGCCGAAGAGAAGCTCCAAGCTCATGACGATCCAGTCGTTGCGGCAGTTCGTCGTCAACGTTCTGCACGGAATGGCAGGAGTCCAGTTCGGTGCCAAACCTGCACCGCTGCCAGGTAACGGTGACCTCGGCGAGCTCGAGGAGGTCACTCGTAAGTGGCTCGAGATGTACCTGAGAACGTTCCTGCCCGAGATCTCAGACCGCGAACGGACCTTGGCCGGAACAGCCCCGGTACTTGCCGCCGTGGGCGCCATGGGGAATCAGTTCCTCAAAGCAGCCGATTGGGACCGGGAACGACTGATGCGCGAGCGGCTCGACTCGCTCACCGAGGTCGACTGGACCAAGGGTGAGGCGTGGGCAGGCGTCGCTGGAAAGTTCACCGCGAGAGGGAGATTCTCTGTCGGGGGTACGAAGGAAGTCGGCAACGCCGTTTACAACGTCCTGACAGAAGCCGAGAACCCCGGCTTTAGACGCGTGCGAGGCGAGAAGTCCGTCTCTGCGCTGACGTAGACGTGCGAAGTGCCGGATCGGGCCGGCTGAGCCGGCCCGATCCGACGATGCTCACTCGTACGCCAGGGCTCTGAGCACGTCGAGCTTCGCCGCGCGGCGGGCCGGGGGGATCGCGGCGAGGACGCCGGCGAGCGCGGCCAGGACGAGCAGGATCACGAGCGTGAAGACCGGGATCGAGATCGCGAAGCCCTCCTCCTTCAGCGGGATCGTCACGAGGACGGCGAAGATCACGCCGAGCACGACGCCGAGGACGGCGCCGATCAGGGCGGTGATGACCGACTCGTAGCGGACGATCTGGCGCACCTGGCGGCGCGAGGTGCCGATCGCGCGCAGCATCCCCAGCTCGCGCGTGCGCTCGTGGATCGAGAGCACGAGCGTGTTGACGATGCCGAACAGCGAGACGATCACCGACAGCGACAGCAGCACGTAGACGAGCGCGATCAGCTGGTCGATCTGGCCGGCCTGGTCGTCGACGAAGCCCTGCTCGGTCAGCACCTCGACCGTCGGGAACAGCGCCGCGATCGCTCTGTCGGCGACCTTCTGGACCGCGTCGGCGTCCGCCCCGTCGCGCGTCGCCGCGACGACGAAGGCGTCTCTGGTGACGTCGAAGTCGCTCGCCAGCACGTCGTTCGGGAGCGTGATGTCGGCGAGCAGGCCGGAGTCGTCGTCGTAGATCCCTCTGACGACCACGTTCACCGTCTGGTCGGTCGGCGTGCGTACTCTCAGCTCGTCGCCGACGGCGAAGTCGTGCTTGTCGGCAAAGCCCTCGGAGATCAGCGTCTGACCCGGTCCGAGCGACCGCAGCAGCTCCGGCGAGCCCTCCTTCCACTCCACGCGGAAGACGTCCTCAACGGTGCTCGGGTCGACGCCGGAGACGTTCGAGCTGCCGCTCAGCCCGTCGACCTGACCGACCGCGAACCGCACCGGCGAGACGATCTCGACGTCCGGCACCTCGCCGAGCGCTCTCGTCGCCGCCTGCGGCACCGGCTGGAAGGTGTCGCTCTGCATCACCAGATCGCCCTTCAGCCCTCTGTTGACCGCCTGGTCGATCGAGACCTTCAGGCCCGCGGCGAAGATCGCCACGAACGCGACCAGCGTCACGCCGATCATCAGCGCCGAGGCGGTCGAGGCGGTGCGGCGCGGCTGGCGCGCGGAGTTCTCCCGCGCCAGCCGGCCCGAGACGCCGAGCGCCTTCTCCAGCGGCCAGCCGACGAGCGTCGCCAGCGGCTTGACGATGTGCGAGGCGAGCAGGCCGACGCCGATGAACACCACTGCCGCGCCGATGCCGATCGAGGCCGCCGCCTGGCTCGCGCCGCCGCCGCCGAAGAGGCCGACGCAGATCAGCGCTATGCCGATCAGCGCGACGACGATCGACAGCGGCGTGCGCAGGCGACCGGTCTTGCCGCGCGTCAGCGAGGCCGCGTCCTGCAGCGCCGCGATCGGCGGCACGCGCGTCGCGCGCAGCGCCGGGCCGGTCGCCGCGACGACGGTCACGACCGTGCCGATCAGCAGCGAGACGATGATCGTGCGCGGCTCGACCGTCAGGCCGTTGTTCGGCAGCTCGGCGCCGAACAGCGTGAAGAGGCCGCGCAGGCCCGGCGCCAGCACGGCGCCGAACAGCAGGCCGACGACCGCCGAGGCGAAGCCGACGACGAACGCCTCGCCGATCACGGCCTGCAGCACCTGCCGGCGCGAGGCGCCGATCATCCGCAGCAGCGCGAACTCGCGCATCCGCTGCGCGACGGTGATCGAGTAGGTGTTGACGATCAGGAAGGCGCCGACGAACAGCGCGATCCCGGCGAACGCGAGCAGGAAGGTTCTGAGGAAGCCGAGCTGGTCCTGCAGGTCGGCCGCCTGTGAGCGCGCCTGCTCCTCGCCGGTGCGGACGTTGTACAGCCTCGCCGGCAGCTCGGCGCGCACTCTCGCGGCCAGCTGGTCCGGCGTCACGCCCTCGTCGGCGACGACGTCGATCGAGTTGTACTGGCCTCTGAGGTCGAGCATCTCCTGCGCGACCGGCGTCTGCACCATCGCCAGCGCCGCGCCGGCGAGCGTGTCCTCGTCGCCGAACTTCGCCAGGCCGACCAGTCTGAACGAGCGGGCCGGGCCGTCGGCGGAGATTCTGACCGTGTCGCCGAGCTTGAAGTCGCCGTCCTCGGCGGTCCCCTTCGCGAGCGCGACCTCGTCGGGCGCCGACGGCGCGTGCCCCTCGACGTATCTGAGCGGGTTCAGCTCCTGCGGCATCTCGCCGTTGAGCAGCATCGGCGCGCCGCCTCTGACGAGCGCGTCTCTGCCGTCCTTCGTGTAGATCACGGCCTGGTCGGAGCTGACCGAGCCGGCCGCCAGTCTCACGCCCGGGACGGCCTCGACCGTTCTCAGCACCTCGTCGGAGAGCGGGACCTCGCCGGCGTTGGAGAACTGCTCCTTCGGCGTGACGCTGACGTCGGTGTTCTCGTTCGCCGTCTCGAAGACCTTGTCAAAGGCCTGGTTCATCGAGTCGGTGAGGATGTAGGTGCCGGAGACGAGGCCGACACCGAGCACGATCGCCAGCGCCGTCAGCACCGTTCGCAGCTTGCGCGTGACGAGCCCGCGCAGGGAGAGCGAGATCATCAGGCGACCGTCCGCATCAGGTCGATCACGTCGTCGGTGCTGCCGGCGTCGCCGTCATGCACGATGCGGCCGTCGGCGAGCACGAGGATGCGGTCGGCGACCGACGCGGCGTGCGCGTCGTGGGTGACCATCACGACCGTCTGCCCCAGCTCGTCGACCGAGCGCCGCAGCAGGCCGAGCACCTCCGCCGAGGAGGAGGAGTCGAGGTTGCCGGTCGGCTCGTCGGCGAAGACCACGGCCGGCTTGGAGATCAGCGCGCGCGCGACCGCGACGCGCTGCTGCTGGCCGCCGGACAGCTCCGACGGGTGGTGGGTGCGGCGCTGGTCGAGCCCGACGGTCGCTATCAGCTGCTCCAGCCACTCTCTGTCGACCGGGCGGCCGGCGATCTTCAGCGGCAGCACGATGTTCTCCTCCGCCGTCAGCACCGGCAGCAGGTTGAACGACTGGAAGATGAAGCCGATCTTGTCGCGGCGCAGCTGCGTCAGCTTCTTGTCGTCGAGGTTGGCCAGCTCGGTGCCGGCGACGACGACCGAGCCGGCGGTCGGCTGGTCGAGGCCGGCGAGGATGTGCATCAACGTCGACTTGCCCGAGCCCGACGGGCCCATCACGGCGGTGAAGCCGCCCGACGGCAGCTCCAGCGAGACACCGTCGAGCGCATCGACGGCGGCTTCCCCTTCGCCGAAGCGTCGGCGGAGGTCGACGGCGGTGACGATGGGGGCTGCGCTCACGGGGTGGGTCCTTTCGGGGGAACTGTCGGCGGTCTCGGGGCGTTCCTGGGGAACGCTGGCGGGAAGCCTGCCGGACGCACCGGATCGCTGATAGCCGGAAGGCCGGCGTCTGAGGCTACGGCTAGCCGCACCTCGTGCCAGGACGGATGTCAGGCGGTTGACGCGCCGAGGTACCGCAGCACCGCGAGCACGCGGCGGTGGTCCTGCTGCGCCGGCGCGAGGTCAAGCTTCCCGAAGATGCTCGTGACGTGCTTCTCGACCGCGCGCTCGGTGACGACCAGCTCGCCCGCGATCGCGCTGTTGGAGCGGCCCTCGGCCATGTGGCCGAGCACCTCGCGCTCGCGCGGCGTGAGCGCCTCCAGCGGGTCGTCGCGGCGACGCCGGCCGAGCAGCTGCGCGACGACCTCGGGATCGAGCGCCGAGCCGCCGTCGCCGACGCGCGCGACCGCGTCGAGGAAGCGCTCGACGTCCGCGACGCGATCCTTCAGCAGGTAGCCGACGCCGGCCGCGCCGCCGCTGATCAGCTCGTGGGCGTAGCCCTCCTCGACGTACTGCGACAGCACCAGCACCGCCGTCTGCGGCGTCCGCTCGCGCAGCTCGAGCGCCGCTCTGAGACCGTCGTCGGTGTTCGTCGGCGGCATCCGCACGTCGACGATCGCGATGTCGGGCTTGTGCGCGGTCACCTTGCGGATCAGGTCCTCGGCGTCGCCGGCCTGGCCGACGACCTCGTGGCCGGCCTCCTCCAGCAGGCGCGCGATCCCCTCCCGCAGCAGGACGGAATCTTCGGCGAGCACTACACGCATGGCGTCAGGGAGGCGTACATGGGATCTCGGCGCGAACGGTCGTGCCCGCGCCGGCAGGGCTGAAGACTGCCAGACGGCCGTCGATCGCGGAGAGCCGGTCCTCCAGGCCGCGCAGGCCGCTGCCGCCATCGGGGTCCGCGCCGCCGACGCCGTCGTCGCGCACCTCGACGATCGCGTGGCCGTTGGAGCGCTCCACGACGACCCGCGCATGCGTCGCCTGGGCGTACTTGGCGACGTTCGCGAGCGCCTCCGCGACGACGAAGTAGGCGGCGCCCTCGACCGGCGAGGGCAGCCGCTCCCGCGGCACGTCGGACAGCTCGACCGGCAGCGGCGCGCGGCTGGCGAGCGCCTCCAGCGCCGGGCCGAGGCCGCGGTCGGTCAGGATCGCCGGGTGGATGCCGCGCGCCAGCTCGCGCAGCTCCTCGAGTGCCAGGCGCGCCTCGTCGCGCGCCTCGCGGATCAGCGCCTGCGCCTGCGCCGGATCGCGCTCGACCTGGTTCTCGGCGATCCCGAGCGTCAGCGCGAGCGCGACCAGCCGCTGCTGCGCGCCGTCGTGCAGGTCGCGCTCGATCCGCCGCCGCTCGCGCGTGACGACCTCCAGCAGCCGCGCGCGCGAGGCGCGCACCTCGGCGATCTGGACGCGCAGCTCAGCGTCGAGGCGCTCGTTCTCGAGCGCCAGCGCGGCGGCGGCGCCGGCAGCGCGGACCAGCTCCGGCTCCTCGTCGAGCGAGGCGTCGTGGACGATCGCGGCGACGCGGCGGCCGTCGTGCTCGACCTCGGTGAAGGCGCGGCCGCTGCCCGTCTCCGGCAGCTCGACCGGCTGCCCGGTCGCGTCGACGTAGCGGCCGGCCGCGGGCGCCGCGCGGGCCGCGCCGGCCGCGCCTCCGGCGGCGGCGGCG
>NZ_JAWSTH010000129.1:0-16202 GCF_033542075.1 Conexibacter stalactiti | reverse complement strand
TGCCGGGCGAGCCGCGCGGGCAGCGGGCGCACGACGCGCGCCCGGAGCCGCGAGCAGCCGCAGCGCCCGCGGCAGGCGGTCGCAGACGCGCAGCCGCCGCGCCGGCTCGGGGCCGAGCGAGCGGACGGCGATGCGGAACCGGACGGCGTCGCCGACGTGCAGCCGCGTGCGACTGGCGTGCTTCTCGATCGCCAGCGCCGCGCCGCCGGCCGCGATCACACCGGCCGTGTCCGAGCGCGCCTCCAGCGACCCATAGGCCGGCGCGACGGAGGCCGTGTCGAGCGCCCGCCCGGCCCGCTCGTAGACGACCTGCGCGCGGATCGTCGTCGTCGCGCCGGGCGCGAGATCGCCGAGGCGGCAGCGGACGACCGTGCCGCTGGAGCGGGTGCAGGCGCGCCGCAGCGAGGCGATGGGGCGGACGCTGCCGGCGAGCGTCGTCGCCGCCGCGGCCGCGCGCACGTCGCCGGCGAGCGTCGTCGTGTCGGTCAGGACGACGTCGCGCGCGGTCGCGCTGCCCGTGTTGCGAACGCGGATCTCATAGTCGACCGGCTGCCCGACCTGAGCGCGCGCGACCGCCGCGCGCTTCTCGACGACGAGCTGGGCGACCTCTCCACCGGTCGGCATCGGCGTCGGCGGGAGCGGCGGGGGCGGCGGGATCGGAGCAGGCGGCGGGCTGGGATCGTCGGGGCCGACGACCTCCACCGCAGCGTCGTCCTCGTCGTTGCGCGGGTCGCGGTCGCCAGCGGCGCGGACGACGGCGACGTTGCGCAGCGTGCGGCCGCTCGCGGCAGCGGTCGCGACCGCGTCGATCACGATGTGCGCGCTGGCGCCTGCGCGCAGCCCGCCGAGCCGGCAGCGCAAGAGGGCGGCGGTGCGACGGCAGCTGCCCTGGCTCGGCAGCGCGTCGGCGTAGCGCAGCCCTTCCGGCACGCGATCGGTCACGAGCACGCGCGGCGCGTCGCTGGGCCCGTCGTTGACGACCACGAGCGTGAAGCTGGTCGTGTCGCCGGCCGCGATCCGCGCCGGCTGCGCTCGCTTGTCGATCCGCAGGTCGAGCGAGCGCCCCAGCTCGAACGGGTCTCTCGCGATGACCGGTTCGAGCAGCTCGTCACCGCTCAGCCGTGCGACGTTGACGCGCTCACCGACCGCGTCGGCGGCGACCGCCACCGGCACCGTCACGGGTGGCAGCCGCGTGCCCGGCGTGAGCGGATCGGTCAGCGACGCGGCGTACGTGCAGCGAGTCGTCGCGGAGCCGAGCACCGTCGCGCCGCACTCCCAGCCGTCGCCGTGCGGGGGTTCCGCGACGGTCAGCCCCGGCGGCAGGTCGTCGTCGAGCGTGACCGGCGCGTAGGCGGCGCCGCCGTCGGCCGCCAGCGCCGCGCGCAGCGTGAAACGGCCGCGCGTTCCGGCCACGAGCGGCTCGGGGTGGGACTTCGCGAGCGTCCAGCGCGGCAGGTCGCGCAGCGTCTCCAGTCTCAGCGCGCGCAGCTCGTGGATGTTGGTGCCCATCCCCGTCGAGGCGGCCATCCCGAACTCGAACGTCGTCGGCGGGTCGGGCGGGAGCGGCGCGTCGAGCACCGGCACGAACGCGCCCGTGCTCGCCATGTCGGCGAGCAGCCGCACGCGCGCGGCGAGGTTCGGCGTGCCGTCGGGGTTGCCGGCCGGGTCGACCTCCAGCCGGAAGGTGTGCGCGACGCCCGGCGCCGCGCGGCTGACGGCGTCGGGCGCGTCGAGCACGCCCGGCGCCGGCTCGCGGTCGAGCAGGCAGTAGCCGCGCAGCCAGTCGCTGCCCGCGACGCCGGCGCCGCGCAGGCTGACGTAGTTGGGATGGATGTCGCGGTCGACGCGGCTGGAGCAGCCGTAGCCGCGCGCCTCGCGGTCGTTGGCGAAGTTGCCGAACTCGTCGATCCCGACGCCGACGTAGCCGCCCGGGACGCCAGCTATGTCGGGCACGCTCGCTTCGAAGTCGAGCGACTTCTGCGCGTAGCCGAGGCTGCCGCCGAAGGCGCCGGGCGTGCTCGCCGCGATCGCACCGTCGGCGAGGAAGACCGAGATCCCGTCGGCGGCGCCGTAGCCGGGCACGCGCGTGCCGTTGTACGCGAATGTCGTGAAGGTGAAACGGAGGCCCTCGGTCAGCGGGAAGGCGCGACGGTAGATCGCGAAGCCGGAGCGATCGCGGCCGTTGTCGGTCAGCCGCAGCGCCCCCTGCCCGTCGGCGTCGCCGCCGGCCGGGATCGACGGCTGCCCCGGCGCGCAGCCGGCCACGTTCGCCTGTGCGGTGTCGGTCGACGCCGTCAGGCACGGCACGAAGCTGCCGCCGACGCGCAGCGGGATCGACGCCGTCGGGCCGCTGAAGCTCTCGTCGAGCAGCACGTCGCCGCGCGCCACCGGCGCGGCGAGCGCCAGCACGACGACGAGCAGCAGCAGGACCCCCATCACTGGATGATCTCCTGAAAATGGGTGATTTGACACCACCCGGGTCGGATGATGCGCCGTTCCCATGTAGCGTCTACGATTGTCGTCATGACGCCACATCGCACAGCGCTCAAGAGAGAGGTCGGCGTGCGCGAGCTGCACGACCAGCTCAGTCGCTATGTGCGGCACGCGGCGGAAGGAGGCGAGGTCTTCGTGACGATGCGGGGCCAACGCGTCGCGCGGCTCTCCCCGTTGGAGTCCGGCGATCCGCTCGCGGACCTGCGCGCGCGTGGGCTGTTGCGCGAGCCCGCACGGCCGAAGCGCCCCGCCGGCGAGCGCAGACGGCTGTCGGCTGAGGCGTCCGTGTCCGATCTCGTCGCCGAGCAGCGACGCTGATCGTCTACTTCGACACCTCGGCGCTGATCAAGCTCGTCTTCGACGAGCCCGGGTCCGAGATCGCGGTAGAGCTGTGGGACCGCGCCGAGGCCGTCGCCTCGAGTCAGCTGGTCTATCCCGAGGCGCGCGCAGCTGCCGCCGCCGCGCACCGCGGCGGCCGGATCGACGCGGGCACGCTGAGAAGCGCCACGCGCGAGATCGACGAGCTGTTCGACGAGCTCACCGTGATCGGGCTCGACGATCCGCTCGCGAGATCCGCGGGACGGCTCGCGCAGCAGCGGGCGCTGCGCGGCTACGACGCCGTCCATCTCGCCTCCGCGCTCACCGTCGATGCCGAGGATCTCGTCGTCGCGACGTGGGACCGCGACCTCGCCGACGCCGCGATCGCCGAAGCGCTCGCCGTCGCCCCCGCGCCGAGCTAGCTCACGCGCTCCGCAGCGTCTCCGGCAGCGGCGCGAGGCGGGCTTGCTCGCCGAGGTCGCGCTCGATCCGCAGCAGGCGGTTGTACTTCGCCAGCCGTTCGGACTGCGTCACCGAGCCGACCTTGATCTGACCGCCCGCGAGGCCGACGGCGAGGTCGGCGAGCGCGTCGTCCTCGGTCTCGCCCGATCGCGCGGAGACGACGGTGGTGAAGCCGGCTGCCTTGGCGTGCGCGACGACGTCGGCCGTCTCGCTGATCGTGCCGATCTGGTTCATCTTCACGAGCACGGCGTTGGCCGAGCGCTCCGCGATGCCGCGCTCCAGCCGTTGCAGGTCGGTCGTGAAGAGGTCGTCGCCGATCACCTGCATCCGCCCCCCGAGGCGCGCGGTCAGCTCGGCCCACGCGGGCCAGTCGTCCTCCGCGAGCGGATCCTCGATCGAGACGATCGGGTGCTCCGCGGCGAGCTGCTCGACGTAGCCGGCCAGCTCGGCGGCGTCGAGCGTGCGCTGCTCCGACGCCAGCCGGTAGCTGCCCGTCGCGGCGTCGAAGAAGTGCGTCGCGGCGACGTCGAGCCCGTACGCGACCTGCTCGCCCGGCTCCAGTCCCGCGCGGCGGACGGCGTCGTCGAGCAGCCGCAGCGCGGCGCGGTGGTCGGGCAGCGCCGGTCCGTAGCCGCCCTCGTCGGCCTTCAGCGTCGAGAGGCCGCGCTCCGCCAGCAGCTCGCCGGTCGCCGCGTGGACGGCGACGACCGTCTCCAGCGCGGCGCTGAAGCTGCTCGCGGCGAGCGGGATCACGAGGAAGTCCTGGAAGTCGAGCTGGCGCCCGGCGTGCAGGCCGCCGCTGACGATGTTGACCATCGGCCGCGGAAGCGTCACCTCAGCACCCGCGGCGAGGTGGCGCCACAGCGGCTCGCCGGCGACCAGCGCCGCCGCGCGCGCGGTCGCGAGCGAGACGGCGAGGATCGCGTTGGCGCCGAGGCGCGACTTGTCGGGCGTGCCGTCGAGCGCGCGCAGCGCCGCGTCGACCTCGCGCTGCCGCGGCTCGCGGCCGATCAGCGCGGCGGCGATCTCGCCGTCGATCGCGGCAACCGCCCCGCGCGTGCCGCGACCGCGGTAGCGGGAGAGGTCGCCGTCGCGCCGCTCGACCGCCTCGTGGCGGCCGGTCGAGGCGCCCGACGGCACGCTCGCGCTCACCGCGCGCCCGTCGGAGAGCGTCAGCCGCGCCTCGACGGTCGGGCGGCCGCGGGAGTCGAGGATCTCGAGCGCGTCGAGTGCGGCGATGGTGGTCATACGGCTCCTGCGGGAAGATCGAGATGGTCAGATGCGAGCGTCAGTGCGGCGGTCACGTCGCGCAGCGCCCCGTCGAGCAGCAGCTCGGTGCCGAAGCGTGTGACCGCCTCGCGCTGCGCGGCGGTCACGAGCGTCGGCAGCGGCGACTTGCCGTGCACGCGCGCGAGCAGCAGGCAGGCCAGCTCGGCGACGACGGCACGCTCGTCGTCGGCCTGCCCGCCGGCCGCGCGGTAGGTCGTCCAGAAGCGCGTCGCGTCCGCGACAGCCGCGGCGTGCGCGCGGCCGGGGCGGCTGCCGTCGAGCAGCAGGTGCATCAGCATGAAGGCGACGTCGAACGAGGGATCGCCCCAGTGCGCGGTCTCGCAGTCGAGCAGCAGCACGCGGTCGGGGTAGGCGATCACGTTCTTCGGCGAGAAGTCACCGTGCGAGAGCACGCGCCGCACCGACAGCAGCCGCTCGACCTCCTGCCCGATCGCTCCGGCCAGCTCCGGGCGGGCCAGCGCGACCGTGCGGTGGAACGGGTCGACGCGACCCTGCACGAGCGGCATCAGGTCGTCGAACTGGCGCGCCACCGCCGCGTCGCCGGCGGTGCCCGTCTGCAGCCGCGCGAGCAGCTCGGCGGCGGCGACCGTCGCGTGCGGGAGCGTCTCCCCCGCGCGCAGCGGCTGCGCCCACACGACGCCGCCCGGCGGCGCGACCGTCATGCCGAAGGCGAACCGCTCGTCGTCGGCGAAGACGACCTCCGGCGCGACCCCGGGCGCGATCCGCGCCAGCAGCGCGAGGCAGTCGCGCTCGACGAAGACCCGCCGCCGGTCGAACTCCCAGTCGGCGGCGACGCGCATCCGCGTGTGCGTCTGCTTGACGACGACGCCGCCCCGCTCCCACTCCGCCAGCAGCACCGTCCCGGAGACGCCGCCGCTGAGCGGACGCACCGCGACCGCCCCCTCCGCGGGGGCGATCGCGAGATCTCGCAGGTAGTCCGCGAGATTGTCTGCGTCCAGGATCATCCGGTCGCTTGGATGCTGTCGAGGAAGACCGCCGCGGCGCGGGCCTCCTGCGACTTCGCGCCGGTCACGACGACTCTCACTCTGCGCGCCGCCGAGGTGGCCCAGCTGCGCTTCCACAGCAGTGCCTGCCACGTGTTCGGCCCGCGGAAGCCGAACGTGTCGACGCGATCGGAGAAGACGCCGTCGACGTAGACGTCGATGACGCCGCAAGCGTCGCAGCGGCGACCGATCAGCTCGATCGCTCTGCCGGTGACGGTCGCCTCCGCGGTCAGCGGCCCCGACGGCGTCGAGGTGCTCAGCGGGTCGTACGACGGCGCCGGCGCGGTGCCGGTCGCGGTGTAGTCGATCTGCGGGTCCCAGCTGGTCTGGTCGGAGCTGTACGTGCCGTTGCGGTTGATCTCGAAGCGGATCGCGTCACCGGCCGCGACGTCGAGCCCGCTCAGGTCGAACGCCGAGCCGGTGCCGTCGGTCGCCGCGATCGTTCGCGGGCCCAGCACCGTTCTGCCGTTGCGCGTCACCCGCACGACGACGCCGTCGCCGGCCGGGTTGGTGTCGAACTTGAACGGCCTCGACGCGATCTCGACGGTGCCGGTGACCGGCGCGATCCAGGTCCGCGCCGTGTCGAGCGACTGGCCCGGGTGCTGCACCCCGGCGAAGACCCAGCCGCCGACCGTCGGCGTCGCGTCGTGCCACGTCGGGCCGGTCGGGAAGCCGGTCGGCAGGAACGACGCGATGTCGGTCCAGGAGCCGTTGCGCTGGTCCTGATACCGCCAATTGCCGTGGCCCTGCACGTCGCTGAACAGCTGGCAGGCGAGCTGGCAGCCCGCGCCCTGGTATCTCACCGTCGGATCCCAGCGCGTCAGGTCGCCGGCCCACGTCCCGTTGGCGGCGATCTCGAAGCGGATCAGATCGCCCTGCGCGACGGTCACGCCGGTCGCCCCGAAGGCCGAGCCGGTCGTGTCGCCGGCCGCGATCGTTCGCGGACCTGCGACCGTCGTCCCGTTCTTCGTGACCTTCACGACGACGCCGTCGCCGCTCGTCTCCAGCTTCGCCGGCACGCCGGTGAGGTCGACGACGCCGGCTCTCGGCGCCGTCCAGGTGCGCGCTGCCGCGCCGACGGCGCCGGGACGGAGCGCGGTGCGGGTGACGACGCGCGGCCCGATGCCCCCGCCGTCGTTCCAACCGGGTCCGTCCGCGGTCGCGCTGCCGTACTGCGGCAGGTCGCTCCAGCTGCCGCCCGACTCGCCCTGATAGCGCCAGTCGCCGGCGCCCTGCTGCGCCGAGAACAGCTGACAGGCGAGCGCGCAGCCGGCGGCGGGACGGCGGTACAGGATCTCCGGATCCCAGTTCGTTCTGTCGGAGTTGTACGTCGTGCCGCGATTGATCTCGAAGCGGATCTGGTCGCCGGCGGCGACCGTGACGCCGGCGAGGTCCATGTCGGCGCCGACCTTGTCGGCCGCCGCGATCGTCCGCGGGCCGGCGATCGTCGCGCCGTTCTTCGTGATCTTCACGACGACGCCGTCGCCGCCCGCGACGTCCTTGGCGGGCCGGCTGGCGATGTCGATCGTCCCGCTGCTCGGCGCCGTCCACGTGCGCGCCGTGTCGATCGACTCGCCGGGGTGGATCGCCTGCGGGAAGACCCAGCCACCGATCGACGGCGACGTGTCGTGCCAGATCCGGCCGTAGGTCGGATCTCTCGCCGTGTAGGTCGCGATGTCGGTCCAGACGCCGCCGCGGAGGTCCTGGTAGCGCCAGTCACTGCCGCCCTGCGTCCCGCTGAAGCCGCCGCACGCGGTGCGGCAGACGGTGAAGTCGTACTGCTGCGCGACGCTCGACGCGGTCGAGGTGACGCTCTGGTTCGACGCCTCCACCTGCGCGCTCGGGCGCTTCCAGCCCGTGCCGCCGTAGGTGAAGGCGTCGTCCTCGGTGATCGTCGGGCGCGTCGTGCGCACCCGCAGTCCGTCGACGTTGACGGCGGTCCCGGTCGAGCGCGTGTTGCGCTCTGAGAGCAGCGTGATCTCGACGCGGTGGCGGGCCGTCGAGTTCCACGTGCGCGAGAAGACCGGGATCCGCCAGTTGGTCTCGTCGGGCGCGAACAGGTCGACGACCGTCCGCTCTCTGCCGTCGATCGTCACCGCCGCCTTGCCGTTGCCCGGGCCGAGCTTCGCGTACCAGGTGACGCCCGAGCCCTCGAAGACGTGGCTGACGGAGTCGCCCGCGGTCGAGGAGACCGACAGCGTCCCGGCGTACGCCTCGACTCTGCCGGTCTGGTGGCTCCAACTGCCGCCGTATCTCAGCGCTGCCGCGGCGCCGTCGAGCACGACCGCGTCGGTCGCGGTCGGCGTCGTGGAGACCGTCGCGGAGCGGTTGCCGTCGGCGTCGAAGGCGCGCACCGCGTAGGTCGACTGGGTGCTCGCCGCCGGCGAGTGGTCGAAGTAGTAGGCGCCCTTGCTGACGACGGCGATCCTCGCGCCGTCGCGCAGGACGTCGTAGCCGCTGAGGAAGTGGTCATCACTGGAGGCCGGCCAGGTGAGGCCGACGCCGGGGACGCTCATGTTCGTCTCGTACTGCGCGGTGACCGAGGCCGGCGCGCTCGGCGCCGTTCTGTCGCCGCCGGCGCCCGGCCGCTTCGGCAGTCCAAGCCAGATCAGCTCGCCGGTCGGCGGGCTCGTCAGCGTGACCCCTCTGCTCATCAGATCGGCGCCGGTGCGGGTCGCCGTGCCGGAGGCGAGCTGGAAGCTGACGCTGTAGCTGTCGCCGGGGTTGAGGCCCTTCGGGTAGACGGTGACCGAGCCGGTCTGGTCTCTGCCGAGCAGCAGCAGGCTCTTCGTGCCGTCTCTGCTGACTCGCTGCAGCCAGGCGCGCTGCACGCCGGTCCCGCTCGGGTGGTAGTAGCGGATCCAGCGGCCGGCGACGCCGGTGGCCTTCAGGTAGCGGTAGCGTTCGACGACCTCGCGCAGGCACTCGAGCTTCGCCGGGTCGCTGGTCGTGCCGGTGTAGTCCGGCGTGAACGCGAGCGTGAAGTTGAACGCCGCCGAGCACTCGTCCGGAACCCATCTGTCGGGCATCCCGGAGATCTTGTCGACCGGGAACAGCCGCGACGCGTCGTAGAGCGCGGTGTCGCCTCTGTCATCGGTGAAGCTGGCGCTGGAGGAGCGGCGGATCAGCTCCCAGCCGAACTCGGTGCCGCCGGAGTTGACGCTCTGGATCGAGGAGTCCGGGCGCGCGTCGAGGAAGCCGAGGCTTGCTCTGACGAGCGCCTCGCTCTGCTTCAGCTGGATCGCGCCGTTGACGTTGCCGATCGGGCAGACGTCGTTGCGCCAGGCGTGGTCGCCCCACTTCTCGGCGTTGCCGACCAGCGTTCTCTGCAGCCAGTCGGCCGCGGGCGCGAGCGACAGGTCGATCAGTCTGAAGCCGAAGACGTCGTTCTCGCTGCAGGGGACGCCTTGGCCCCACCACGCCGGGTTCACGTTGTACGCGGCCGCGTCTCTCTGAGAGTTGTACGTCGGCTGATAGAGCGTCTGTCTGATCCCCGACTTGGCGAGGTAGTCGCCGCTCTGTCTCCAGTCGGGACCGTTCCACGTGCCGATCTGGTCCCACCAGCCGTAGTCACGGTGGTAGCCGTCCGCGCCGACGTGGCGCATGTGATCGGCGAGGCCGAAGACCTTCTGCAGCAGGCCGGTCGGGTCGTAGCCGCCGCCGGTGCCGTAGTAGCCCGAGCCGCCGGCGCGCCAGAAGCCGAGCATCCGCACGCCCGCGAAGTACGGGTCGCGCGTGTAGTCCCACAGGTATCTGTACTGCCACGCGAGCAGCCGGTTGGTCATCTCGTCGTGGTCGCCGGCGTAGGTCAGCGTCCACGCTCTCGGGCTGTCGACGCTCTCGCCCGGCGCGAGCACGCCGTCATAGTTGGGCAGCGTCACCGACAAGCCGCCGGGCGCGCCGTCGACGCTGCCGACCGCCGCCTTCCAGCGACCGTGCAGGTCGAGCCCGAACGAGACGCCGTCGTCGCGTCTGGAGTTGTGGAAGTCGAACCACGGGACGTAGGTCGCGCTCGTCTCCTTGTAGGCGACCTGCGCCGCGCATCTCTGCGTCAGCGCGTCGCTGCCGCAGGCCAGCTGGTCGTAGCTGTCGAAGTCGCGCCGATAGGTGCTCGACAGCGGCGCGACGCGCGCGGTCCACGAGCCGTGGTTCAGATGGCCGGCGCTGGCGCCGGTCATGAAGGTCAGGTCGACGTCGCCCGCGGCCGCGTCGGCGCCGAGCATCCGCTGGTGCAGGAAGCTCGGTCTCGCCAGCGTTCTCGCGCTCGCGGAGGTGTTTCTGTACGTGACCTGCTCGCGAATCAACGAGGTCGAGGGGAAGACGATGTAGTGCTTGGTCACGTCGACACCGGTGCGCGTCAGCGTGATGTCGAGCTGGATCGCCGTCTCGCCGCCGACGGTGACCGTTCTCGCGGCCCCGGCACCGCAGCTCCAGCCGCCGCTGGAGCCGCGCAGCGTCGCGCCGTCCCACTCGAAGCGGAACTCGTCAGAGGCCGTCGTCCCCTGCACCAGCTCGACGACCGGGGAGGCGACCTTGTTCTTCAGGCTCGTCATCTCGAACTCGCCGCCGGCGAACGCGACGACCTTCTCGATGCCGGCGGTGCCCATCGTCCAGCTGCATGCGTTCGCGTCCTGGTTCGCATACGCGTCACCGGACGTGACGGCATGTGCCCCAGCGGGTGCGCCCAGCGCGATGCCGGCCGCCGCGGCGCACGCCGCGACGACCGTCCTCCGTTGCCTGACGAACACGGCTCTCTCCTCTTCCGTTGTTCCGGGTCTGGTGCGGGGTCGACGAAGCGCGCCTCAGCGCACGTCGACGACCGGGTTGCGCAGCGCGCCGATCCCCTCGACCTCGACCTCGACGACGTCGCCGTCGTGGAGCGAGCGGGGCGGGTCGGCGAACTCGCCGCAGCCCCACGGGGTGCCGGTGACGATCACGTCGCCGGCTTCGAGCGTGAAGCTGTGGGAGCAGAACTCGATCAGCCTCGCGACGCCGAACAGCATCTCGCTCGTGCTGGAGTCCTGCGCGATCTCGCCGTTGACGCGCGTCCTGATCGCCAGCGCCTGCGGGTCGGCGACCTCGTCGGCGGTCACGATCACGGGACCGAGCGGGCAGAAGGTGTCGAGGCTCTTGCCGCGCACCCACTGACCGTCGGCGTACTGCACGTCGCGCGCCGAGACGTCGTTGGCGACCGTGTAGCCGAAGACGTGCGACAGCGCGTCCGCCTCGGAGACGCGCTGCGTCGTTCTGCCGATCACGACCGCCAGCTCGACCTCCCAGTCGACTCTCTCGGTGATCGCGCGGTCGACGCGGATCTCGTCGCGGTCGGCGATCACGCTGGTCGTGAACTTGGCGAAGACCGGCGGCCGCTGCGGCGGCTCCAATCCCGCCTCGCGGATGTGGTCGAGGTAGTTGAGGCCGATCGCGACGACCTTGCCGGGCCGCAGCGGCGCGAGCAGCCGCGCGCCCTCCAGCGGCGCAGCGCCGGGCGCCGGTTCGAGGCTCGCGCCGGTCGCGATCAACGTCTCCAGCGGCGTGGCGCCGTCGCCGATCGGCAGCAGCTCGCCGTCGCGCTCGACGACCGCGCGCGGACCGTCCTGCGTCGCTGCAGTTCCAACTCGCATGCTTCTGTTCTCTTCTCTGATCGGGTCGCCGCTACAGCAGCAGCGACAGGGGACGTTCGAGCAGCTCGCGCACGTGCGCGAGGAAGCGGGCGCCGTCGGCGCCGTAGAGGATCCGGTGGTCGCACGTCAGCGCCAGGTCCATCACGTGGCCGACCGCGAGCGCGCCGTCGCGCACGACCGGCTCATGGCGCAGCGCGCCGACGGCGAGGATCGCGGCCTGCGGCACGTTGACGATCGCCTGGAAGCGGGTCACGCCGAACATGCCGAGGTTGGAGACGGTGAAGGTGCCGCCGGCGAGGTCGGCCGGCGCGATCGTCCCCTCCCGCACCGCGGCCGCCAGCCGCCGCGCCTCGCGCGCGATCTCACCGAGCGAGCGGCGGTCGGCGTCGGCGATCACCGGCACGACGAGCGCGTCGTCGGCCGCGACCGCGACGCCGACGGCGACGTGGTCGTGCAGCTGGAAGCCGTCGCGCGTGTAGGAGCCGTTCGCGCGCGGGTGCTCGCGCAGCGCGAGCGCGCACGCCTTCACGACGAGGTCGTTGAAGGAGGGGGCGCGCTCGGGGTCGGCCGCCTTCAGCTGCGCCCGCAGCGCGACCGCGACATCCATGTCGACGCGCGTCTCGACGAGGAACTCGGGCACGGTCGCCTTCGCCTCCGCCATCCGCCGCGCGACCGTCTGCTGGAGGCGCGTGAGCGGCTGCGTCGTCGCGTCGCCGCGGCCGGTGGGCGTGGCGACGGGGGCGGGCGCGGGAGCCGGCAGCGCGGCCGGGGCGGGCGCGGCGGGCGCTGGGGCGGCGACCGCCGCCTCGACGTCGCGCCGCACGATCCGCCCGTTCGTCCCGCTGCCCGTCACCGTCGCGAGGTCGATCCCGTGCAGGCGGGCGATCCGCCGCGCCAGCGGCGAGGCGATCTGCCGCGGGCGGCGACGCTCCAGCACGGCGCTCACGAGACCGCGCTCCGGCCGTCGAGCGCGACACGGCCGCCGCGCAGCTCGCCGCCGGCGAGGTAGTCGAGCATCGCGTCGACCGTCATCGTCCGCGCGCGCCGCTCGGCGGCCGTCGAGTACCAGCCGAAGTGGGGCGAGAGCAGCACGTTCGGCGCGCTCAGGATCGGGTCGCCGGCGGCCGGCGGCTCGGCGACGAGCACGTCGAGCCCGGCGCCGGCGATCTCGCCGTCATGCAGCGCCCGCGCGAGCGCCGGCTGGTCGATCAGCCCGCCGCGCGAGACGTTGACGAGCAGCGCGCCGCGCTTCATCACGCGCAGCTGCGGCGCGTCGATCAGCGCCGTCGTCTCCGGCGTCAGCGGCAGGTGCAGCGTCACCACGTCGGCCGCCGCCAGCAGCGCGTCGAGCGAGCCGGCCAGCTCGACGCCCTCCGGCGCCTCGGTCACGAGCGGGTCGTAGCCGAGCACGCGGCCGAACAGCGGCGCCAGCAGCGCGGCGGTCGCGCGGCCGATGCGACCGAGCCCGACGACGGCGGCCGTCTGCTCCGACAGCGGCGCGACCGGCGTCAGCTCCCGCCAGGCGCCGTAGTCGCGCCGCGCGAGCGCGTCGCCGGCGAGCAGCCTGCGCTGCAGCGCGAGGATCAGCGCGAAGGCGTGGGTCGCGACCTCCTCGGTCGCGTAGTCGGGCACGTGCACGACGCCGACGCCGCGACCGGCCGCCGCGTCGAGGTCGATCGCGTCGAGGCCGATGCCGGCGCGGCCGATCACGCGCACCGTCGGCGCGAAGGCGGCGATGCTCGCGGCCGGGAGCGGGTCGACGGTGACGATCACGCCGTCGGCGCCGGCAGTCGCGGCGGCGATCTCCGCGGGCGTCTCCAGTGGCGCCAGCACCACCTCGACGTCGTCGTCGCGCAGGTGCTCGCGCTCGATCTCGACGTCAGCGAAGGTGCGTGCGGCCATCACGAGCTTGTGGCGAGGCATGAGTCTCCTGAGAGGAATCGGGTCGGGTCGGTCGCGCTCACCATTCGGTCGTCCCGCCGGCGTTGAACGCGAGGTTGCCGCCGTCGACGGGCAGCAGCACGCCGCTGACCATGCGCGCCTGGTCGGAGGCGAGGAAGAGCGCTGCGGCGGCGATGTCGCCCGCCTCAACGAGGCTGCCGAGCGGGATGCCGCGCAGCCACTGCGCGATCAGCGCGTCGGAGTCGAAGGTCGGGTCGGCGATCAGGCGATCGAGCGCCGGCGTGCGCGTCTGCGCCGGCTTGATCGCGTTGACGCGGATCCGATGCGGGCCCCACTCGGCCGACAGCTCGCGCGTGAGCGCGTCGACCGCGCCCTTGGAGGAGGTGTAGGCGACGTTGCCGCGCCCGAGCGCGGTCGTGCCGCCGATCGAGCTGAGGTTGACGATCGAGCCGCCCTCGCCGGCCGCGATCATGCGGCGCGCGGCCGCCTGCGCGCACAGGAACGAGCCCTGCACGTTGACGGCGTAGACCTTCGCCCAGTCGGCCGCGGCGATCTCCTCCGGCCGCCCGCGGACGGAGAAGAAGGCGTCGTTGACGAGCACCCGCACCGCGCCGAGGCGCTCGTCGACCTGCTCGAAGGCGCGCGCGACCGCCTGCTCGTCGCTGACGTCGCAGCGCAGCGCGGCGCCGCGACGGCCGCGCGCCTCGATCTCGGCGACGACGCGCTCGGCGCCGTCGGCGTCGATGTCGAGGCAGGCGACGTGCGCGCCGGCCGCCGCGAACGTGAGGGCGATCTCGCGGCCGATGCCGGAGGCGGCGCCGGTGACGACCGCGACGCGGTCGTCGAGGCGGGCCGCTGCTGCGGGGTCGAAGCTCATGCGGGCACCTCCGTCGGCTGCTCGCGGTAGAGGGCGGTGCGCGCCGCCCGCTCGACGTCGGCGACGTCGGGGATCAGCGCCTTGAAGAGGGCGGGGCTGTGCGGGATCGGGGCGTGCAGCGCGCCGACCCGCTCGATCGGCGCGTCGAGGTCGTCGAAGCAGGCCTCCTGGATCGCGGCGGCGACCTCGGAGGCGATCCCGCCGATCCGCGTCGACTCGCCCGCGACGACGAGCCGGCCGGTCTTGCGGACCGACGCGACAACCGTCTCGAGGTCGAGCGGGAAGACGGTCCGCAGGTCGATCACCTCGGCGTCGATCCCCTCGGCCTCCAGCCGTCTCGCCGCCTCCAGCGCCTTCGACGCCATGATCGAGTAGCCGACGATCGTCACGTCGGCGCCGCTGCGGCGGATCGCCGCGCGGCCGTACGGGACGAGGTCGTCGGGACCGCCGGCCTCGCCGCGCAGGCCGGTCTGCATCTTGTGCATCAGGAAGACGACCGGGTCGCTGCCGCGCAGCGCCGACTTGATCAGCCCCTTCGCGTCCCACGGCGTCGAGGGGGTCGCGACGAACAGGCCCGGCATGTGCGCGAACCACGCCTCGACCTGGTTGTTGTGCTGCGCGGCGCCGAAGGCGACGCCGGCCGTGCCGCGGATCACGAGCGGGACCGGCACGTCCCACATGTAGCGGATCTTCGCCGCCTGGTTGACGACCTCGTCCATCGCGCCGAAGACGAAGTCGACGAAGTTGAGGTCGACGATCGGGCGCATGCCGTTGAGCGCGGCGCCGACCCCGGCGGAGACCATCGCCGCCTCGGAGATCGGCGCGTCGCGGATCCGCTCGCGGCCGAACTTCTCGCCGAGCCCCTTGACCTGCGCCCAGTGGCCTCCGCGGATGAACAGGTCGGTGCCGACGACGAAGACCGCCGGGTCACGCTCCATCTCCTCGGCGACGCCCTCGGCGAACGCCTGCGAGAGCGTCATGGTGCGGCTGCTCACGGCTTTCCCTCCAGATTGACTTCGATGCCGTACACGCCGTCGGCGGCGGTGGCCGGGTCCGGCCACGGCGAGGACTCGGCGAACTCGATCGCGGCGGCGACCGTCTCCTCCGCGCGGGCGAGGACGGCGTCGAGGCCGCCCTGCTCCAATGCCCCGGCCGCTTCCAGCGCACGCGCGGCGCGCACGAGCGGGTCGCGAGCCCGCCGCCACGTCTCGACCTCGTCGGCCTCGCGGTAGGTCTCCGGGTCGTCGACGGTGTGACCGCTGTAGCGGTAGGTGCGGGCCTCGACGAAGGTCGGGCCGCCGCCGCCGAGCGCTCGCTCGCGTGCCTCCGCGACGACGTCGTGGACGGCGACGACGTCCTGGCCGTCGACCTGCACGGCGTGGAGGCCGAAGCCGGCGGCGCGGTCGGCGATCGTCACGTTGGAGACGACCGCCGTCAGGTGGGTCTCGACCGCGTAGAGGTTGTTCTCGCAGATCGCGATCAGCGGCAGCTCCCACATCGCCGCGAGGTTGACGTTCTCCCACGTGCGGCCGGTGTTGGCGCCGCCGTCGCCGAAGAAGCCGACGGCGACCTGGTCGCGGCCGCGCAGCTTCGCGCCGACCGCGGCGCCGGTCGCGATCCCGAGGCCGGCGCCGACGATCCCGTTGGAGCCGAACAGGCCGATCGAGAAGTCGGCGAGGTGCAGGTGGCCGGCGCGGCCGCCGAGCACGCCGCCGGCCTTGCCGTACAGCTCGGCCATGATCCCGGCCGGCTCCAGCCCCTTCGCGAGCGAGTGGTGGTGGCTGCGATGGGTGCTGGTGACGATGTCGGTCGGCTTCAGCGCCCGCACGGCCCCGACCGCGACCGCCTCCTGACCGGCCGCCGAGTGCATGCCGCCGGGTATCTTGCCGGCGCGGGCGAGCGGCGCCGCGCGTTCCTCGAAGACGCGGATCAGCGCCATCGCCTCCAGCCACTCGGCGACGGCGGCGCGATCGTGCGCGCCCAGCTCCAGCGCCAGCAGCTCGTCGTCGTCGGCCGGCCGTTCGAGGTTGGCGCCGACGACCTCGTAGCGGCGTCTGCCGCGGCCCGGCTTGCGCGACTCGCTCCATGCGGGCCGATCGGGGTCCAGCGGCGGCGCCGCGACGACGGTCACCGTCGGGCGACCCGAAAGCGCGCGCGCCGACGCCTCGCCGCCGGCCGCCCACGCCGCCGTCGCCGCGGCCGCCTGCGCGCCGCTCGGGTCGCCGCCGTTGG
>NZ_JAWSTH010000128.1:0-16488 GCF_033542075.1 Conexibacter stalactiti | reverse complement strand
AGCGCCGGTGCGGGCGCGGCGGGCGTCGGCGCGGGCTTCGCGGGCGCGGGCGTCGTGGCGCGCACGACGCGGATGCGGATCGTGCCGCGCAGCAGGCGGCCGCCGCGGACGAGCGTGAAGCGGAGCGTGTCGCTGCCGGCGAAGCCCTTCGCCGGCACGTAGCGGACGGTGCCGCCGCGGCGGTCGAGCGCGGTCAGCCTGCCGTGGCGCGGCTTGAGCGCGATCGTGCGCGGTGCGGGCGCGCCGGTCGCGCGGCCGCGCACGACCCAGCGCCCGCGCACGCGGCAGTCGAGCGCCAGCCGCGCACTGCGGCCGCTTCTGACGGTGACGGTCGCCACCTCACATCTTGCTGTCTGTCTGGGCGCCGCGCCCGCGCCCGGCGCGCCGGCGGCGAGGGCCGCCAGCGTGCCGAGCGTGAGCAGGGCGGCCCGAGGACGGGCGCACGGCTTCATCGCGTGCCTCGCAACGTCGCGCGCCACGTCCCCGAGCCCCGGCGGCCGTCCTCGTCGCGCGACACGACGCGCGCGACGAGGCTTCCGTTGGCCTGCCGCTTCAGCGCCGCGCGCGCGGCGCGCGGCAGTCTCACCGTCAGTCGCGCGACGGCGCCCTTGCGGACCGTGCGCGGCTTCACCGTCAGCTTCCAGCGCTTTGCGCCGACCTTCACCGTGACGGTGACCGTCACCGTGCAGCGTGCCGCGCCGCTGCGCGTGCAGCGCACGGTGCCGAGCGCGACGCCGCCGGCGCGCGACGCCGTCAGCGTGGCGGCCGGCGCGGTCAACGTCGCCGAGCCGGCCTTGACGGTGCGCGGGCGGGGGGTCGGCGTTCTCGCTCTGGCGGCCGGCGGCAGGACCGTGACAGGCGGGACCGGCGGCGCGGGCGGCGTCGGCGGCGTCGGCTCGGGCGCCGGTCTCTGCGGCTCCGGCTCTGGCGTGTAGGCCGGCGCGGCCGCCGGCAGCAGCGCGACGGTCACCTCGCCGGCGCGGTCGCGCTCGCGCCGCAGCGCGAAGTCGGCGCCGACCGCGAGGTCGCGCGCGCCGTTGCCGTCGACGTCGCCGATGCCGGCGACGACGCGACCGAAGCGCTCGCCCGCCTGCTGGCCGTCGATCTTGCTGCCCTGCGCCGGCGTCAGCTCGGCGAGCGAGAGCGTGCGGGTCGTGTCGGCGGCGTTGGCCGGCACGAGCGCCGAGGCGGCGCCGGTCGGCAGCGCCGACGGGTCGGCGATGCCGTGGACGAGCCACGCCGCGCCGTTGGCGCCGGCCGCGTAGCCGCCGACGACGAGGTCGTCGTGCCCGTCGCCGTCGACGTCGCCGACACCGTCGAGCGAGTAGCCGGTCGAGCTGCCTGGCAGGCCGAGGATGCGGTAGCCGCGAGCGCCGAGCGCCGCGCCGTCGAGCAGCTCCGGGTTGGCGCCGCTCGCGCCGTAGACGACGTAGGCGGCGTCGCTGTGGGCGGCCGAGGTGCTGTCGGCGCCGACCGCGAGGTCGGCGAGCCCGTCGCCGTTGACGTCACCGGCGACGGCGACGTCGATGCCGAAGCGATGGCCGGCGAAGGCGCCGCCGATCGCCGTCAGCCACGAGCCTCTGTCGGCGAGGTCGACGCGGCCGCGCGTCTTGCCGCTGATCACGAACGCGGTGCCGGAGGCGGTCGAGCGGCCGAACGCGACGGCGGTGTAGGTGCCGATCGCGACGTCGGGCGTGCCGTCGCCGTCGAAGTCGCCGATCCCCTCCAGGCCGATCATCTGCCCGAACGGGATCGCGGTCGAGCCCGGCGAGGCGCCGTGGATCTGCGCCAGCGTCGCGCCCGGCGTCGCGACGTTCACGGTCGTCGCGGCGCGCTGGCCGCGCACGACCCAGACGATGCCGTTGTTGGTGCGAGCCGGGGTCGCGTCGGTCGTGTCGCCGGTGTTGGCCATCACTGCGATGTCGCCGAGCCCGTCGCCGTCGACGTCGCCGAGGCCGGCGAGCGCGAAGCCGAGGTGGTCGTACTCGGCCGCGTCGACGCCCTCGACGCGGAAGCCGCGCTCGCCGAGGTGGCCGAGGTCGAGCGGGCTCTGCCGCGGCAGGTCGCTGGCGCCGAAGATGACGTAGGCGGCACCGCGCGCGCCGTCCGGGTGGCTGGCGTACTCGTACGCCCACGCGCCGATGCCGAGGTCGTCGATGCCGTCGCCGTTGACGTCGCCGAGGCAGGCGATGCCGGTGCCGGTCTGCCCGCTCGGCTGCTCGCCCTCGATCAGCAGGACGCGCCCGTCGCCGTGGGCGGCGAGGTCGGAGGAGCCGATCTGCGGCCCGCCGAAGCGGATGTAGGCGCCACCCTCCCACGAGCGCTCGACCGGCGTGCGGCTCCACAGCGGCGCCCCGGCGATCACGTCGTCGTAGCCGTCGCCGTCGACGTCGCAGACGCCCGAGGCGACGTTGGAGACGGTGTCCTCGCCGTCGCCCGTGAGCCGCAGCAGCGGCTGGTCGGCGAGGTCGAGGAGGCCGAGCGGGTCGCTGTCGGCGCCGGCGCCGAGCCCGCGCCCGCCGAGGCGCGCGACGACCGTCTCGTTGCTGCCGGCGAGATCCGTGGCGAGCCGCAGCGAGGCGGTCCGCCAGCCGCCGCCGTCCGGTGCGAAGGCGACCGCGACGGTGCAGCTGGCGCCGGCGGCGACGGTCGTCTGCGAGCAGCCGTCGGCGGTGATCTCGAAGGCGTCAGCGTCGAGGCCGGCGAGCGTCGCCGCACCGACCGTGAGCGGCCCGTTGCCGGTGTTGGCGAGCGTGAAGGTCTGCGGCGCGGAGGCCGCGCCGGGATTCTGGAGGCCGAGGTCGGCGCGCGCCGGCGTCAGCGCGGTCGCCGGCTGCGTGCCGCTGCCGGCGAGCGCGACGAGCGTCGGCCCGAAGCCGGCGATCGCGAGGTTGGCCACCTTGGCGCCCGGCGACGTCGGCGCGAAGGCGACGGTGACCGCGCAGCTGCCGGCCGGCGCGACCGCTGCCGCGGAGCAGCTGTCGGAGAGGATCGAGAACTGGTTCGCGTCGGTCCCTCTCAGCGTGACCGCGCCGAGCGCGAAGGCGGCGCTGTCGCGGTTGGTGAACGTGACGGTGCGCTCGCTCGCCGGCGCCCCCGCGGCGACCGCGACGGGGCCGTGCGCGAGCGTGCTCGCGGAGGCCTCGAGGTCGCGGCCGGTGCCGCTGAACGCCGCGCTGGCGAGCGGCGAGCCGACAGGCGCGTTGGTCGCGACCTCCAGGGTCGCGCTGCGCAGGCCGGTCGCCGACGGGGAGAAGGCGACGGTGACGGTGCAGGTCGCGTTGACCGGCAGCGGGCTGCCGGCTCCTCTGGCCGTGCACGTGTCGGCCGTGATCGCGAACTGGCCGGCGTCGGCGCCGGTCAGCGCGACCGACGAGATCGCGAGCGGGTCCGTGCCGGTGCTTCTGACCGTGTAGGTGCGCGTGGCCGAGGGACCGCCGCCGACCTGGCGGGCGCCGAAGTCGTAGGTGGTCGCCGGGGTGAGCGTGGCGGCCGGATCTGCGGCGGCGAGCGCCGGCGCGGCGAGCAGGGCGGCGAGCGCACCCGCGCCGAGCGCGAGCGTGCGGCGACCGCGCGCCCGCTGACGGGCGACGGAATCGTGCATGAGTGAGGAGGGCCTTAGGGAGACGGTTAGGGAACCCTTATTAGGTTAGCCTAAGTTGAACGACCGCGCGCGTGTCACGGTGAGAGGTGTGGTGAGAGGCGGCCGCGGTGCGGCAGCCCGTACCGACGCCGCCCCCGTCCGCCGTTAGGCTCGGCGGCATGTCGCTCCCGACCGTGCTCGTCGTCGACGACGACGCCCCCGTGCGCCGCATGCTCCAGCGCACGCTCGCCGCCGAGGGCTGGGAGGTCCGCGCCGCGGCCGACGGCGGTGCGGCGCTGGCGGCCGTCGAGCAGTCGGTCCCCGACGCGATCGTGCTCGACGTCGCGATGCCCGGCGTCGACGGGCTGGCGGTCGCGCGGCGGCTGCGCGGCAAGGGCCTCGCGACGCCGATCCTCCTCCTCACCGCGCGCGACGCGGTCAGCGATCGCGTCGCCGGCCTCGACGCCGGCGCCGACGACTACCTCGTCAAGCCGTTCGCGACCGAGGAGCTGAGCGCCCGCCTGCGCGCGCTGCTGCGACGCGGCCGCGCGGTGCCCGAGCTGCTCGCCTTCGCCGACGTGACGCTCGACCTCGCCGCCGGCCGCGGCACCCGCGCCGGCCGCGACCTCGAGCTGACTCCGCGCGAGGCGGCGCTGCTGGCGCTGCTGCTGCGCGACCCGCGCGCCGTCGTCACGCGCGAGCACGCGCTCGAAGAGGTGTGGGGCGGCGAGCTGGAGGCGCAGCCCAACGTCGTCGACCGCTACGTCGCCTACCTGCGCCGCAAGCTCGCCGACCCGCCGCTGATCACGACGGTTCGCGGCGTCGGCTTCGTGTTGGACGCATAGGACCGCCGTCGGCCCGCCGACGCTGCGGGCGTCGGCTTCGTGTTGGACGCATAGGACCGCCGTCGGCCCGCCGACGCTGCGGGCGTCGGCTTCGTGTTGGACGCATAGGACCGCCGTCGGCCCGCCGACGCTGCGGGCGTCGGCTTCGTGTTGGACGCATAGGACCGCCGTCGGCCCGCCGACGCTGCGGGCGTCGGCTTCGTGCTCGACGCCTGAGGAGCGTCAGGCGCTGCCGCTCAGCGCCCGCTCGATGTACGGCTCGATCAGCGTCATCACGGTCGTGATCGCGGCGTCGGGCGGGTCCTTCGGCAGCATCGCGTAGCTGATCGCGAGCCGCACGAGGCACTCGGCCAGCAGCTCCGCGTCGGCGCGCCGCACCTGCGGCCAGCCGTCGTGGATCACCTCGGTCAGGCGCGCGGAGGCGAAGGCGACGACCGGCTGCGACTGAGTCGTGACGAGCGGCAGCATGCCGCCGGTGCCGTCGTCGGTCAGCAGCGTGCGCACGAGCGGATCCTCGGCGGCGGCGGTCAGGAAGACGCCGAGCGCGGCCGACAGCGCCGCGTGCGGGTCGTCGAGGTGGGCGCGCACCGCCTGCTCGACGGCGTCGAGGAAGCGCGTCCCCTCGCGCACGACGAACAGCTGCGCGAACTCGTCGCGCGAGCCGAACTCCTTGTAGAGCGTCTGGCGGCTGACGCCGGCGGCCGTGGCGATCTCGGCCATCGTCACATCGGCCCACTGGCGCTCCTGCATCGCGTCGCGAGCGGCGTCGAAGAGCGTGTCGCGCAGCAGCTCTCTCGCTGCGACGGCGTAGGGGGTGCGGGCCGGCGGCATCGCCTCAATGGTGCCAGCCGCGACGGCCGCAGTCCTCATTCGTCCGGTTCGAAGTCGACCTTGTCGCGCACGCCGCAGTCGGGGCAGGCCCAGTCGTCGGGCACCTCGCTCCACGGCGTGCCGGCCGGGAAGCCCTCGCGCGGGTGGCCGGCCGCCTCGTCGTAGACGTAGCCGCAGCCGGGGCAGCGGAAGGCGGCCATCACGCGCCGCCCGCCGTCGCCACGCCGCCCGCCGCGGTCGCCCCACCGCCGCCGGCCGCCGCGCCGCCGCCACCGCCATAGCGCTTCAGGATCTTGTCGCGCTTGCGCGGCTGGATGTTCGCGCGCGTCACGTCGCCGCCGTAGTGGTCGAGCAGGCGCTTGTCCATCACGCGCCGCCACGCCGGCGGCACCGTCGCGAGCACGATCATGCCCGCGTAGCCGGTCGGCAGCTGCGGCGCGTCGTCCATGTGACGCAGAGCCTGGTAGCGCCGCATCGGGTTGGCGTGGTGGTCGCTGTGGCGCTGGAGGTGGTAGAGCAGCACGTTGGAGGCGACGTTGTTCGAGTTCCAGCTGTGCTCGGGGCGCGTGCGCTCGTAGCGGCCGTCCTCGCGTCTGTCGCGCCGGAGGCCGTAGTGCTCGAGGTAGTTGACGACCTCCAGCAGCGAGAAGCCGAGCACCGCCTGCACGATCAGGTACGGCAGCACGACCCAGCCGAAGATCGCCGTCAGCACGGCGAACAGCACGACCGTCATCAGCCACGCGTTGACGATGTCGTTCTTGAGGCTGACGTGGCGGGCGCCGAGGCGGTCGAGGCGGACGCACTCCAGCTCCCAGCTCGACGTCAGGCTGCCCTTGACGGTGCGCGGCAGGAAGGCCCAGAACGACTCGCCGAGACGCGAGCTGGCGGGATCCTCAGGGGTCGCGACGCGCACGTGGTGGCCGCGGTTGTGCTCGATGAAGAAGTGGCCGTAGCCGCTCTGCGCCAGCGCCACCTTCGACAGCCAGCGCTCCAGGCTCGCGCGCTTGTGACCGAGCTCGTGCGCGGTGTTGATCGCGATCCCGCTGACCATCGCCATCGTCAGCGCCAACCCGATCGAGTCGATCGTGGTGAGGTCGCCGCTGCTCCACAGGACGCAGGCGAAGACCAGCCCCGCGTACTGGACCGGGATGTACGCGTAGGTGCACCAGCGGTAGTAGCGGTCCTGCTCCAGCCACTTGATGACCGAGTCGGGCGGGTTCTCGGCATCCATCCCGACGAGCAGGTCGAGCGCGGGGAAGATCATGAAGACGAGCACCGGTCCGAAGAACCAGAAGAAGCCGAGCCCGGTCGCCTGCACCAGCCCGAAGGCGATGAACGGCAGCGTCGGCACCAGCAGCCCGAGCAGCCAGGCGTAGCGCTTGCCGTCCGTCCACGTCGCGGGCGTCAGCTCGACCCCGTCGTCGTGGTGGTGATGGTGATGACCGTCGTCGTGCGCTCCGGCAACAGATGACATGCCTACGTCTCCTCCGTAGTCGTCAATCCACTATGCGTTCGTTAGGTTTACACGAAGGGGGGTGTGTGTCAACCGGGTACCCTTTCGCGCCATGCCCCGTCTCACGCTGCGCGTGCGCGTCGCGCTCGCCGCGGCGCTCGCGATCGCGATCGCGGTGACGCTGCTGGGCGCGGCGACGCTGACGCTGGTCGACCGCCAGCTCGGCCGCTCGCTCGACGACGGCCTGCGCGATCGCGCCGTCGAGGTCGCGCGCCTGGTCGCCACGACGCCGAGACTGGTGACCGCCGCCGGCGTGCTCGAAGGGCGCGTCGGCACGAGCGCCGCCTACGTCCAGGTCGTCGACGACCAGGGCCGGATCGTCGCCCGCTCCGGCGCGCTCGGCGGGCGCGTGCTGCCGCAGGGCAGCGCGCTGAGACGGGCGCTGAACGAGCGCGTCAGCGGCTACGAGGACGTCCGCCTCGGCGACGAGCCGCTGCGCGTCTACGCGGCGCCGCTCGGCAGCATCGGCGGCGGCGCGGCGGCCGGCGGCGCTGTCGCGGTCGCAGGCACGACCAGCTCGATCGGCGAGATCGTCGACCCGCTGCGCCGGCTCGTGCTCGTTGCCGCGCTCGTCGCCGCCGCGCTCGCCGGACTGCTCGCGGTGCTGCTGACGCGCCGCGCCCTGCGACCGCTGACGCGCCTGACCGACGACGCCGAGGCGATCGCGCGAACGGGCGACCCGAGCCGGCGGCTGGGGAGCGGTGCGGGAAGCGACGAAGTCGGCCGCCTGACGGCGACGCTGAACGCGATGCTCGACTCGCTCGCGCGGGCTCGCGCGCGGGAGCGGCGCTTCGTCGACGACGCCTCGCACGAGCTGCGCACGCCGCTCACCGCGCTGCGCGGCAACGCCGCCTACGTCGCCCGCCACGGCGCCGACGGCGAGGCGCTCGCCGACATCGAAGCCGACGCCGCGCGCCTGACCGAGCTGCTCGACGACCTGCTGGCGCTGGCGCGCGAGGACGCCGCCGCGCGGCCGAACGCGATCACGGCCGAGACGGTCGACCTCGCCGAGCTGGCGCGCACCGTCGCCGCCGACCATCCCGCCGCGACCGTCACGGCCGGCGGCGGCGGCGCGCTCGTGCGCGGCGACCGCGCGGCGCTGGAGCGCGCGCTGCGCAACCTCGTCGAGAACGCCGAGCGTCACGGCCCGGCCGGCGGAGCGATCGAGATCGCCGTCGCCGGCGGCGCGAGAACGGCCCGCCTCGCGGTCACCGACGGCGGCGCCGGCCTCACGCCCGCGGAGGCCGAACGCGCCTTCCAACGCTTCTGGCGCGGCGAGGGCGCCGCGCCCGGCGGCTCCGGGCTCGGCCTCGCGATCGTGCGCGCGACCGCCGAGCGCCACGGCGGCAGCGCCCGTGCCGAGGGCGCGACCTTCACGATCGAGCTGCCGCTGAGCGGCCCTCTCAAGGAACTCTCAAAGAACGGGCATACAACTCTCGCGTCACCCGACGCGAAGGACGCCACATGAACCGCTTTCGGACCATCTCGACTCGCAGGCTGACGGCGCTGATCGCCGGCCTGATCGCGCTCGTCGCGGGCGCCGGCATCGCGCAGGCCGCGCTCGGCGGCAGCGACGACGTGCCGCCGCGCACCTCGCTCGCGTTCGCCGTGCGCGAGGCGCTCGCCGCGCCGCGCGTGGAGGGCGTCAGCGCGCGGATCGAGTTCGAGAACCGCCTGATCCCGTCCGGCTCGATGGGCTCGGGCGTCGGATCGCCGCTGCTGTCGGGTGCCAGAGGGCGTTTGTGGTGGGCCGACGACGGCCGTTTCCGGCTGGAGCTGCAGTCCGGCAGCGGCGACGCGCAGGTCGTCTCCGACGGTGAGACGGTGACGGTCTTCGACGCGACCGGCAACACCGCCTTCCGCTTCGCGCTGCCCGCGCAGGAGGGCAAGGCGGACGACGACGCCGGCGCGAGAGTGCCCTCGCTCGAACAGGTCAGACGCGCGCTCGCGCAGCTCGCGCAGACGTGGGACGTGACCGGCCCCAAGCCGGTCAACGTCGCCGACCGGCCGAGCTACTCGGTGCGGATCGCGCCGCGTGACGACGGCGGCCTGCTCGGCGCCGCGACGCTCGCCTGGGATGCCGCCAACGGTGTGCCGCTGCGCGCCGCCGTCTATGCCGACGGCGAGGCCGAGCCGGTCCTGGAGCTGGCCGCGACCGACGTCTCCTACGGCGCGATCGACGCCGACGACCTCGACGCCGACCCGCCGGCCGACGCCAGAGTCGTCGACCTGACGCCGCAGCTGGAGGGCGCGCCCGGTGACCACGGTGCCCCGGGCGCCGTCGACGGCGCCGGCAGAGCGATCCGCGGCGTCGACGCGGTGCAGGCGGAGCTGCCGTTCAGACTGGCCGCGCCGGAGACGCTCGCCGGGCTGCCGCGCACGTCGGTCTGGCTCGCGCGCCCGGGCGGCGAGCCAGCCGCGATCGCCACCTACGGCGAAGGCCTCGGCGGCATCGTCGTCGTGCAGAGCGCGGGCGAGCACGACCCGCTCGCCGGCGTCGGTGGCAGCGGCGGGAGCGGTCACGGCGGCGGCGGCGGACTCGATCTGCCGCGCGTCAACATCGACGGCGCGACCGGCAGCGAGCTGGCGACCGCGCTCGGCACGGTCGTGAGCTTCCAGCAGGACGGCGTCAGCCACGTCGTCGCCGGCTCGGTCGGGCCGCAGGCGGCCGAGACCGCGGCGCGGGAGCTGCGGCCATGAGCGCCGTCGCCACCGCCGCGCCGATCGAGGCGCGCGGGCTCGTCAAGCGCTACGGCGAGCTGATCGCCGTCGACCACGTCGACCTCACGGTCGACGCCGGCACCGTCTACGGCTACCTCGGTCCCAACGGGGCCGGCAAGACGACGTCGCTGCGGATGCTGCTCGGGCTGATCCGGCCCGATGAGGGCAGCGCGCGGCTGTTCGGCCGCGACCCGCTGGAGGAGGGCGCCGCGGCGCTCGACGGCGTCGCCGGCTTCGTCGAGGCGCCGCGCTTCTACCCGTACCTCAGCGGCCGTCGCAACCTCGAGCTGATGGCCGCGCTCGACGGCGGCGACGCCGGCGACCGGATCGACGACGCGCTGGAGACGGTCGGCCTCGCCGGCCGCGACGGCGACAAGGTGAAGGGCTACTCGCACGGGATGAAGCAGCGGCTGGGGATCGGCGCGGCGCTGCTGCGCGACCCGCGGCTGCTGCTGCTCGACGAGCCGACGACCGGCCTCGATCCGGGCGGCATGCGCGACATGCGCGAGCTGGTCAGACGGCTCGCCGCCGACGGCATCACCGTGCTGCTCTCCTCGCACATCATGGGCGAGGTCGAGGAGCTGTGCGATCGCGTCGCGATCGTGCGCTCGGGCAGGGTGATCTACGAGGGTGACCTCGACGCGCTGCTGCACTCGACCGGCCAGCGTTACCGCCTGCGCACGACCGACGACGACGCGGCCTGGGACGTCTGCTCCTACCGTGCCGGTCTGACCGAGCTGGTGCGCGGCCACGACGGCCTCACGTTCGCCGCCGACGAGCGCGAGGTGGCGCAGCTGTCGCTGGCGCTCGCGCGCAGAGACGTCGCCGTGCTGGCGCTGGTGCCGGCGGCGGCGTCGCTGGAGGAGCTGTTCTTCCGCCTGACCGAGGGCGACGACGAGGAGGCGACCGCATGAGCACGCAGGAGATAGCCCGCGCGCAGAGCGCCGCGAGCGCGGTCGCGCCGGTCGGTGTCGCCGCCGGTGCCGAGACGCGCGGCGCGATGTCCGCCGGCGCCACCGCTGACACGCGCGGCGCGCTGACCGGCTCCGCCCGCGCCGGCGCCGCGCGGGCCCGCGCCCGCCGCCCCCGCACGCGCTCGATCTACCGCTGGGAGCTGTTGAAGCTGCGTGCGCAGAAGCGCACCTACCTGGGGCTCGGCTCGGCGGTCGTCGTGCCGCTGATCTTCCTCGTCGCGCTGGCCGCCAACGGCGGCGGGCCGGAGGAGGTGCCGTTCGGCCGCTACGTGACCGAGACCGGCCTCGCCGTCCCACCGGTGCTGCTGCTGTTCAGCTCGATCTGGCTGTTCCCGCTGATCGTCTCGCTGGTCGCGGGCGACATCGTCGCCAACGAAGACGGCAACGGCACGCTGAAGACGATCCTGACGCGCTCGGCCGACCGCCAGCAGGTCTTCCTCGCGAAGGTGCTGGCGTCGTTCACCTACGCGGTCGGCGCGCTGCTGCTGTTCGTCGCGACCGGCCTGCTGCTCGGCGGCCTGCGCTACGGCTTCGACCCGCTGACCTCGCTGTCGGGGACGCGGATCGAGACCGGCCGCGGCCTGCTGCTGCTCGGCGGCGCGGTGCTGGCGTACCTGATCCCGGTGCTGACGATCGCCTCGATCGCGCTGCTGCTGTCGACCGTCACGCGCAACTCGGCGGCCGCTGTCGTCGGCGCGCTGATGCTGTCGCTGATCATGCAGATCGTCGGCGTCATCTCCGGCCTGGAGGGCATCCGCCCCTACCTGATCTCGACCCAGTTCGACGCCTGGCAGGGCCTCCTGCGCGAGCCGGTCGACTGGGCGCCGATCGTCCGCTCCGCCTGGGTCTGCGCCCTCTACGCCGTCCCCTCCCTGATCGCCGCCATGATCGTCTTCATGCGCCGCGACGTGACAGGCGGCTAAGAGCCGAGCAGTCTTCTCATCGCCCGCGCATTCGTGGGATCGATGCGGCGAACCGCTTTCGCCGCGTCGAATCCGCGATCAGCGGTGACGATCGTCTCGATCCCGTGCGCCAGGCACGTCCCGGCATGCAGGCGGTCGTTGGCGCCGAGCGGCGACTCGTCGAGCGCCAGCGCCGCCGCGAATGCCTCGTCGGTCACCGGCAGCAGCGGCGTGAAGATGCGGTACGCGCGCTCAGCCAAGTCGGGAAGGTCGCCCAGCCGTCCGCTGCGCGCCACATGCCACGCCTCTTCGAGCACCGCGACCGAGGTACGTCCGTCGGCACCCGCCGCGACCGCGTCGAGAACCCGCAGACAGGACGCCTGCTGCTCGCCTGGCACCGCGGCATAGAGGATCACGTTGGCGTCGACGAAGAACGTCATCTGCCCCACCCTCGAAGCAGATCCTCCGCGACCTTGTCGCGCTCTTCCTCCACGATGCGATTGATCTCCTCCGGCGTCACGGACACGCCTCGCATGGCGCCGATCGCGTTGACCGCCTCTCGTCTCTCCTCGATCGTGAAGCCGCCGAAGTGCGCGTCGATCGCGTCGCGGATGAGGCTGCCGACGGAGACGCCGCGCTGTCTCGCCTCGCGTTCGAGGCGGCGCCGCTGCTCTGACGTCACGAGAATCTGAAGACGCTCGTTCAGCATGTGCAGACCATACACATGTGTCGAATGCCGTTTGGAGTGCGCGATCGCCATGCCCGCCACGCTATGCCGCCGCTCCGCTTGCGTCTACAGCCGTCATGTGGTGTCCGCTGACCGCTCGGGGCTCGGCGCGGGGTTCCCCGGATGACCGCGGGGGCGGGCTGGCGCGACATTGGCGCCATGAGGACGATCGAGAACCCCGCCACGGGCGAACGGCTGAAGTGGCTCGTGACGAGCGAGGAGAGCGGCGGCGAGCTGGTGCGGGCCGAGCTGTGGATCCGGCCGGGCGGCGGCGCGGCCGGGCAGCACGTCCATCGCGACGGCGACGAGCACGTGCAGCTGCTCGCCGGCCGGATGGAGCTGCGGATCGGGCGCGCGCGGCGGCTGCTCTGCAAGGGGGATCGCGCGACGGTGCCGGCCGGCCTCCCGCACTGCTGGCGCAACGTCGGCGCCGACGAGCTGCACGTGATCGCGGAGCTGCATCCGCCACTGCAGTTCGAGCAGCTGACCGAGACCGTCTTCGCGCTCGCGCAGGCCGGCGAGACCGGCCGCGGCGGGCGTCTGCGGCTGCTCGACGCCGCCGTGCTGCACGCCCGCTACGGCGACCAGCTGCAGCTCGTGCCCGCCGTGCTGCCGCTGCCGCTTGCACGCTCGCAGCGGCTGCTGCTGGGGGCGCTGGGACCGCTGGCGCAACGGCGCCTGCGCAGCGCCCCCGGGCGCTACGAGACGGTCACCACGCGCGTCAGCGCGCTGCCGTCGGGCCGGCCCGACACGAGCAGGTAGCGGCCGGCAGCGAGGCGCGGTGCGATGAACTGCGCGACGCGCGGAGAGGTCCAGCCGACGAGCGTGCGCGGGCTGCCGGACCAGCGCACCTCGCCGCCTCTGCCGGCCTTCAGCAGCTTGGCGGCGGTCGCGGGCGACTGGCCGGCGGCGACTCTGCCGATCCGCAGGTCGTGGACCTGGCCGCCGTCGTTGACGACCTCCAGCAGCGACCCGGCGGTCAGCTTCGCGGGCGCGGTGAGCGCCCCGTCGCCCAGTCTCACGATCGCCGCGGGCTCGGGCCGGCTGCCGCCGTCGGGCTCGGAGGAGACGGTGAAGCCGCCGGCGACGTACGGGTCTCTCCCGCGCACGACGAGCGCGTGCCAGCCGGGCGTCAGCGAGGTCGTCGCGACGTACGGCGCGCCCGGCCGCGCCGTCCCGCTCAGCACCAGCGTCCCCCACGTCGTCAGCTTCTGCGGCGACAGCTTGTAGGCGAGGTTGGCGAAGTAGCCGCTGTCCTTGCCCGGCTTCAGCCGTACGAGGATGAACTCCGTCGGCCGGTAGACCTTCACGGTCGTTCTGATGTAGCCGTAACCGTCGGACTGCGCGCCGTCGATCGTGATCAGTCTCGAGTCGTCGAGCGTGATCGTCGACTGACCTTCGGCGCGGGCGCCCGCGGCGGGCAGCAGCAGCACCGTGAGCACGGTCAGCGCGCCGAGCGCGGCGCGGGTGAGGCGGAGGGGCACTGGTCGAGTCCTTTCGCAGAGCAGGGCCCTCGCACGAAAGCGACTGCGGGAGCCGGCGCGAAAGGGGGAACTCCCGTACGCGGGTGGAATCCCACGCTCGATGAGCGAACGCGAGCAGCAGCTGAGCGACTACGAGCGCGGCTTCCGGCGCGCCGGGCTGCCGCTGCTGATCGAGGACTTCTCCGCGCGCGAGGACGTCTTCAACCGCGCCTTCCCGCTGCTCGCCTTCGTGCTGCTGGCCGAGCTGCTCGCGGCGCTCGACGTCGACTGGCCGCTGCTGGCCAACCTCGGCGCGGTCGGTGCCGCGCTGGCGCTGACGCTCGCCGCCGTCACGCTCGCCAACCGCGCCCGCGGCCGCCCCGCCTTCGCGATCCCGCAGCAGATCGGACCGGTCGAGCTGGCCGTCTTCGTGCTGCTGCCCGCGATCGTGCAGGGGATCTTTCACGGCGGCTGGGGAGTTGCGACGGTCGTCTTCAACCTCGTGCTGCTGGGGCTGGTCACGATCGGCTTCGGCTTCGGCATCGGCGCGATCGTCGTGTGGGCGGCACGGCGGCTGACCGGCCAGCTGGCGCAGTCGCTGCTGCTGCTCGCGCGCGCCGTGCCGCTGCTGCTGATCTTCGCGCTGGTGCTGTTCATCAACACGGAGATGTGGAACGTCTTCTCCGGCCGCAGCGACGCGACGCTGATCGCCGTCGGCGTGCTGCTGGCGGCGGTCGCGACCGCCTTCCTCGTCGCGCGGCTGCCGAAGGAGGTCGCGGCGCTGGAGGACGAGGTGCTGGGCGAGGACCCGGTCGCGGCGCCGCCGCTCAACCCGAGGCAGCGCGCCAATGTCGGCCTCGTGCTGCTGATCAGCCACGGCCTCCAGATCGCCGTCGTGACGCTCGCGATCGGCGCCTTCTTCGTCGCCTTCGGGATGATCGTGATCGACGCCGCCGTGATGGAGGCGTGGACCGGCGGGCCGGGCGACGCGATCCTCGACGTGACGGTGCTCGACGTGCCGCTGCTGCTGACCTACGAGCTGCTGCGCGTCGCCGGCGCGATCGCGGCGCTCTCCGGCCTCTACTACGCGATCGCGGTGCTGACCGACGGCGCCTACCGCGAGGAGTTCCTCGACGAGATCACGGCGCAGATGCGGACGACCTTCGCCGCCCGCGCCGCCTACCTCAGACTGCGCGCACCGGATCGAGCGCCATGAGCACGCGCTCGACGGCCTCGACGATCTCGCACGGGCCGACCAGCTCGACGTCGGGCGCGCGCGGCGCCTCGTAGGGCGCGTCGACGCCGGTCATTCCGGTCAGCTTGCCGGCCGCGGCGCGCGCGTAGAGGCCCTTCGGGTCGCGCCGCATGCACTCCTCGACGGGCGTGTTGACGAACACCTCGACGAAGTGCAGGCCGTCGCGCTCGTGCAGCGCGCGGGCGGCGTTGCGGCCGCTCTCGAACGGCGAGACGACGGAGACGATCGCGACGGTGCCGGAGTCGGCGAAGAGGCGCGCGACCTCGGCGGTGCGGCGCACGTTCTCGTCGCGGTCGCTGGCGCTGAAGCCGAGGTCGCCGCAGACGCCGTGGCGCAGGTTGTCGCCGTCGAGCCGGTAGGCCGAGCGCCCCTCGGCGACGAGCCGGGCCTCGACGGCGGCCGCGATCGTCGACTTGCCGGAGGCCGGCAGGCCGGTGAACCAGATCGTCGCACCGCGCGCGCCGAGCGCCTTCCAGCGCTGCCCGCGGCCGACCACGCCCTCGTGCCAGGTGACGTTGGCGCTCGTCATCATCGTTCCTTCCTCGTCGCCGCGACCCGTCCCGCGCGTGCGGCAGGCGGCGACCCCGCACACGACCAGTAAGGTGCTCCGCCATGACGAAGCCGACCTTCGACCTGCAGTCGCACTCGCTCCACTCCGACGGCGTCCTGCCCGCGGCAGACGTCGTCGCACGCGCCGCTGAGGCGGGCGTCGAGCTGCTCGCGCTGTCCGACCACGACACGATCGACGGCGTCGACGAGGCGATCGCCGCAGGCGTCCGCCACGGCGTCGCGGTCGTCCCGTCGACCGAGATCTCCTCCGTCGACGGCCGCTACGAGGACCTCCACGTGCTCGGCTACGGGATCGACCATCACGACCCCGTCCTCGCCGAGCGGCTGCTCTCCGCGCGCGCCGACCGCGAGCTGCGCGCGGAGCGGATGGCGGCGAAGCTCAACGAGCTCGGCTTCGAGGTCGACGACGCGCCGCTGGCCAAGCGCCGCGCGGCCGGCAAGCCGCTTGGTCGCCCGCATCTCGCCGAGGCCGTCCTGATCCACCCGGCGAACGCGGAGCGACTGGCCGAGGAGGGCCATGACGACATCTCCTCGTTCATCCCCGCATACCTGATCCCCGGAACGCCGGGCTACCTCGCCCGCACGCATCCGACCGTCTTTGAGGCGATCGGCTGGATCCACGACGCCGGCGGCCTCGCGATCTGGGCGCACCCGTACTGGGACCTCGACAGCGACGAGGAGGTGCTCGGCGCGCTCGACCGCTTCAAGGCGGCCGGCCTCGACGGCGTCGAGGCCTTCTACCCGACGCACAGCGCCGAGCAGACGAGACTGGTCGTCGACAAGGCGCGCGAGCTGGGCCTGCTGACGACCGGCTCCTCCGACTACCACGGACCGGAGCACCGGCTCTTCAGAACCTTCCTGGCGCACGAGCTCCACGGCGCCGAGCCCGACCTGACGCCGCTGCACGAGGCGGCGGCGCGCGCGGCGGCCGCCGCGACAGCCGGCTCCTGAGTCGCCGCTCACTGCGGCCGCTCCCCGCGGCCGCCGTCGGCGATCTCGGCGCGCAGGCCGGCAAGCGCCGCCTCCAGCTCCGCGATCCGTCCGTCGACCCCGCCGCCGTTTCCGGGCGGGGCGGCTGCAGCGGCCGCGCCGGCGACGGGCGCC
>NZ_JAWSTH010000127.1:0-16534 GCF_033542075.1 Conexibacter stalactiti | reverse complement strand
AGCGGCCGCGCCGGCGACGGGCGCCGGCCCGCCGGCCGCGCCGCCCGGCGCCGGGCCTGCCGCCGCTCTCGTCGCCGCTGCCTGCGCGAGCAGTGCGGCGTTGGCGCGCGCCTCGGCCGGCGTCAGCGTCAGCCGTCGCACGACGGGGATCATCGCCAGCAGCAGCAGCGCGGCGATGCGGAAGGCCCAGCCGAAGCCGTCACGCGCGATCCCGGCCGCCTCGCGCCGCAGCCAGCGGTCGAAGCCGACCGGCGCGTTCTCGCTGCGCTCGACGGCGCCGCCGAACTCGGCGAGGTCGTGCGCGATCGCGCCGTGCGAGACGCCGTTGGGAACGCCCCAGACGTAGGAGGTGTCCTCGATGTGGTCGCGCTCGATGTCGTAGTGCCAGCCGGAGGTCGTCGTCGCGACGGTGATCAGCAGCGCGATGCCGAGTGCCGCGCCGAGCTGGCGCGAGGTGTTGACGACGCCGGAGGCGACGCCGACCTGCGGCCCCATCGCGGCGTTCATCGCACCGACGTTGAGCGTCGGGAAGCCGATGCCGATGCCCATGCCGATGAAGACGAGGCCGGGCAGCACGAACAGGTAGTCGCCGACGCCCTCGTAGGTCGAGGGCATGAACGACATCCAGGTCAGGCCGATCGCGAGCGAGCCGAGCGCCGGGATCGCGAGCCGGTAGGCGGGCGCGTTGTCGGCCGCGCGACCGACGAGCGGCCATACGAGGCCGCCGCAGACGCCGATCGGCAGCAGCGAGAGACCGGCTTCGAGCTGCGAGAAGCCCCACAGGTTGACGAACACCTGCGCGAGCAGGAAGAGGCCGCCGACCGCGCCGGCGCCGAGGATCACCATCGCCAGGTTGGCCGACAGGAACTGCCGGTTTCTCAGCAGCGCCGGCGGGATCAGCGGGTGTCTGGCGCGGTGCTGCCAGACGACGAAGCCGATCCCGAGCACGATCGAGAGCTGGATGAAGAACAGCACCTGCGCGTCGTCCCAGCCTCTGACGTTCACCTCGACGAGGCCGTAGGTGAACATCGAGACGGCGGCGGCGAGCAGGCCGACGCCGAGCCAGTCGATCTTGCGCGAGGAGGTGAGGTCCCACGTCTCGGGCCACCAGCGCCACGCCAGCACGACGCCGATCACGCCGAGCGGCAGGTTGATGATGAAGATCCACTCCCACGAGGCGATCTCGATCAGACCGCCGCCGATCACGGGGCCGAGGCCGTTGGCGACGAGCGCCACGACGGCGATCATCGCAAGGCCCTTGCCGCGCTCTCTCGGCGGGAAGACGAGCGCCGTCATCGCGAAGCCGAGCGGCGCGATCATGCCGGCGCCGACCGCCTGGATGGCACGGAAGCCTATGAGCCAGCCGATCTCCCACGCGGCGGCGCAGAGCGCCGAGCCGGCGGTGAAGACGATCAGGCCGGCGACGAACATCTTCTTGCGGCCGAACTGGTCGGCGAGGCGGCCGGTCGCGATCAGCAGCACGGCGAAGACGATGTTGTAGACGTTGACGACCCACGAGGCCGTCGGCAGGATCGTCTCGAAGTCGTGCTGCAGCTCCGGCAGCGCCGTGTTCATGATCGACATGTCGAGCATCGACATGAACCAGGCGATCATCATCACGCCGAAGACTCTCCACTTGATCGCCTGGAGCGCCTCGGGGGTGGGGTTCTGGCGAACCTTGCTCATCGCAGCTCGTTCGCCTCCGCCTCGTCCTCGTCGAGCGTGCCGTCGTCGGCGACCTTCTTGTCGAGCGAGTCGGGTGACGGGGGACGCAGCGCGTCGCTGTCGCCGAACTCCGGCAGCGTGCCGCCGGCGGCCGTCAGCGCCCACCGTCTCAGCTCCTCGAGCACCGTCGGCGACTTGACCGTCTCCGTGCGGATCTCGTCCGGCTCGTCCTCGTCCTCGGCCTCGTAGAGGCGCCAGCGGTCCTGGTCGGAGCGGCCGATCAGCAGCCAGTTACGATCGCCGACGACGATGTGCGTGTCGATCGCGGTCGTGTAGAACGGCCGCGCCGGCAGGTCGTAGTCCTCCAGCAGCGTCGTCAGGTCCTCGCCCTGCATTCTCCCCGGCGCGACGATCCCGAAGTAGGAGAGGATCGTCGTCGGGATGTCGTAGGTCGAGACGAACCACGAGCTGGTGTCGCCGGCCCAGCGACCTTGCGGGTCCTTGATCAGCAGCGGCACGTGGTAGGCGCGCCGGTGCCAGACGCCGGCGGGGCTGCCGTAGACGCCCTGCTCGCCGAGCGCGATGCCGCCGTCGCTGACGAAGATCACGACAGTTCTGCCGGCCATGCCGGTGTCGTCGAGCTTGTCGAGGAATCTGCCGAGCGCGCCGTCGACGGCCTCGACCTCGGCCTCGTAGCGCTGGCGCACCTCGCCCTTGACGCTGTCGTCGGAGACTCTGATCGTCGTCTGGTAGCTGCGGTCCTTCGGCAGCGAGACGTCGTCGTGCAGCGGGCCGCTGCCGGTGACGTACTGGCGCGGCGGGCGGAAGGCGTCGTTGGGGTCGAAGGCGTCGAGCACGAGCAGGAACGGCTGCTCGCCTCTGAGCGCGTCGAGCTGTCTGATCCCCTCGGCGAGCGTCTTCTGCGTCGGCTCCTCGCGTCTCTCTCTGACGGGGCCGCCGAGCGGCAGGAAGTAGTCGCGCTCGGTCTCGCGGAAGCCGGCCGACGTGGCCAGCGGCCCGGTCCGCACGACTCTGCCGAAGCGCCCGCCGACGAAGGTCGGGTTGTCGGTCACGTAGACCGTCTCGATCCCGGCGCCGGCCGCCAGCTCGGTGATCATCGGCTGGAAGTCGTAGATCTTGTTGAAGCCCGGGATCGTCGGCATCCCCGGCGTCGCTCTCCAGTCGCGGAACGGGTAGCTGCGCATCCCGGTCAGCATTCCGCGCCGCATCGGGATCGCCGGCATGCCGTCGGGCGTCGCGTACTTGAAGCGCAGCGAGCGGTCCGACAGCTCGTCGAGGTTCGGCGTCTTGGCGTTGCGGTCGTCGAAGACGTCGTCGTAGGCGGCGACGTAGTCGGAGCGCATCCGGTCCGCGACGATCAGGACGACGTTGGGGCGCTCGCGCTCGCCATCCTCCTGCGCCTCGGCGGCCGCGGCCCCGAGCAGGCCGGCGCCCGAGAGCGCTGCCGCGCCGGCGGTCGCGCCGCCGCCGCGGAAGAGCGCGCGGCGTGAGATCCGTCGCTGATCGGCCATCAGCCGCCCACCACGCCGATGTGGTCGTGGAAGACCGGCAGCGTGCCCCCGGCCTCGTCGACGAGGACCGCCCACAGCTCGTCGACCTTCGCTCTGTTCTCCGGGCTGGCGCCGGCGACGTCTCTCTCGTTGCCGGGGTCGTTGACCATGTCGTACAGCTCTCTTCTGGAGCCGTCCGGCGTCGAGATCATCAGCCACTCGTAGTCGCCGCAGATCCACGTCTCCTGGTAGCAGGAGGTGAAGTGGTCGCGTCTGGGCGGCTCACGGCCGTCGAACAGCACGGTCAGGTCGTCGCCGTTCATCAGCCCCGGGGCGCGCACGCCCTGATAGGAGAGGATCGTCCGCGCGACGTCGTGCGTGGAGGCGAAGTATCTGCTCGTCTTGCCCGCCATCCGGCCCGAGGGGTCGTGGATCATGTACGGGATGTGGTGGATCTCGCTGTAGGGGCGCGGGGTCGACTTGCCGATGATCCCGTGCTCGCCGAGCGTCAGCCCGTGATCGCTGAGGTAGTAGATGACCGTGTTGTCGGCGAGGCCGAGGTCGGCGAGCTTGTTCAGCAGCTTGCCGATCCAGACGTCGACGAAGGTCAGCTCGGCGGCGTACAGCTCGCGCACGAGCTGGAGCGTCTCCGGGTCGATGTCGATCTTGTCGAGTCTCGAGGCCGGCGTCAGGAACGGCTGGATCGGCAGGATGCCTCTCTCGCGCTGGATCCCCTTCGGCTGGCCCTCGATCTCGCGCACGTACAGCGGCGGCGCGTCGAACGGCTCGTGCGGGTCGAACGAGTCGACGCCGAGGAAGAACGGCTGTCTGTTCTTGAGGTCGTCGAGCGCGTCCATGCCGCCGCGCATCACACGCGCCGCCGAGTAGTTCTTCTCGCCGACGCGGTACATCGAGTTCCAGCCGACGTAGTCCTGCAGACGGCGGACCTCGACGGTGTCCGACAGCGCCGGCAGCAGGTACTTCTCGATCGCCGAGCGCGGCGCGGGCCGTCTGAAGGGCGAGTTGAAGTCGCGGTAGGCGCCCTGCGAGAAGTCGGGGCGGCCGATGTCGAGCGTGCGGCGGAAGTGCTCGTAGCGCGGGCCGACGAGGAAGGGGTTGTCGGTCACGTACGCGGTCGAGATGCCGGCCTTGCCGAGCTCCTCGGTCAGCATCGGCTGATGCGGCAGCGGGCGCGTCCAGCCGACCTCGCTCGGCATCGGCGGCGACAGCACCCAGTCACGGTTGGGGAAGCTGCGCATCCCCGTCAGCAGCGTGCGCCGGACGAGCCCGGTCGGCATCGCCTCCGGGACGGCGTACTGGAACTTCAGCGAGCGTCTGAAGAGCGCGTCGAGGTTCGGCGTTCTGGCGAGCGCCTCCGGGTTGTACGCGCCGATGTAGTCGGCGCGCGTGGAGTCGGTGACGATCAGGATCACGTTCGGCGCGTCGCCCGACCGCGCCGAGGTCTCCTCGTACTCGTCGCCGCAGGCCGACAGGCCGACGGCCGCGGCTCCCGCCGCGCTCGCCTTCATGACGCCGCGTCGTGTGAATCGCCGCGCCATCTATTGACCGCCCTTCGCGGCGCAGGCCGCGGACTTGCCGCTCAAATCGTGCTCCAGCTCGGGGAAGTTCGGGGGAAACCGGGGTCCATCCGGCACTGCCAACACGGGACGCGCCGGGGAGTTGCGCCCGCGAGGTTGACATATAGCTTCGCGCATCGGGCCGATGGTGCCGGTTCCGACTGAACGGGAGCTGAAGGAGCCGGCGCGTGAGCGCCCGCTCGGATGGGCGTTCTAGCCGGACGGTTGGTGCCCCGTCACGTCGCTGATCGCCCCGTCGGGCGCGAGCCTGAAGGCGGTCTGGCACGACCCGCTGAATCCAACCGGCGGCGGCGTGACCTCCGCGGTCTCGCCACCGGCGAGGTCGCGCCGCATCAGCGTGCAGCGGCTGTCGTCGATCGGCGGCCGCAGCCACGCGACCCACGTCCCGGCGACCGTGAAGGAGACAGGCCAGCGCGACCCTATGAGGCGATCCGACGAGCCGCGGTCGAGCTGCTGCCAGCGGCCGTCCGGCTTCAGGCAGCCGCGCATGACGGCGTAGGTGTAGAAGGCGCCGCTGCGCTGTGCCTGCGTGACCAGGACCCGCTCGTTCTCGGCGAGCACGTCGTCGCGATCGGCGGCGACGCAGCGCACCGGCGTGCCGCGCTTCAGCGTCATCGCGGCGACCAGCGAGCGCGCGTGCACGCCGCCGACGCGCAGCCCGCACCAGTTGGCCTGCGCCGCGACGTCGGCGTTCAGCGTCAGCGTGATCGTGCGCCTGCCGGCGAGCTTCCGCAGCAGCGGCCGCGCGCCGCCGCGCGCCGCCAGGATCGCGTCGTCGATCGTCGTCGGCGCCTCCTGCGCCGCCTCCTCCCCGCAGACGAACCGCACGTAGCCGCGGCTGCGTCTGCCCGCGGGCAGCAGCGGTCTCCGCAGCCGCACCGTCAGCTGACGCCCCTCGAGCCGGAAGCTCGCCGCGCGATCTCTGCTGACGCCGGTCGCCAGCGCCGGCTTGGCCTTCGTCGCCGCCTCGGCGGCGGTCGCGGGCAGCAGCGCCGCCGACGCCAGCAGCGCGAGCCCCGCCGCGAGCGTCCGTCCTGCCCCGACGCGTCCATGCATCTGTCTGCGACCCATGCAAGCGGGAACGTGCCGACGGCCCGCCGAGTTGCGCCCAAGCCGCTGAATCCCGTTCTCAGCCGGCGCTGCTTCAATGCTCGGATCTCCCGTCTCTCGCTGCTCGGCGCCGCGCGCGCCTTCATCGTCCTCGTCGCCCTCGGCACCGTCGTCGCGATGGCGCTGATGTGGCCGACGAACGTCGGCGACAAGTTCTCCGAGGTCGTGCAGCCGAGCGACAAGGCGACCGTCACCGGGATCGACGACAGACCGTGCGGGGCGACCGTCAGCGACCGCTGCATCCGCGTGCTGATCCAGCTCGACAGCGGCGACGAGGCCGGCAGCAGAGGCGTGATCCAGTGGAACGCCAACGGCGTCGACCCCGACGTGCACGTCGGCGACAAGCTGCGCGTCGCGCAGGCGCAGGAGATCCCCGGCTACGAGGAGTACGGCCAGAACACGTGGACGCTCGTCGACTTCCAGCGCGGGCCGGCGCTGATCGCGCTGTTCGCGATCTTCGCGGTGATGGTGCTGTTGCTGTCGCGGCTGCGCGGGGCGCTGTCGCTGATCGGCCTCGGCATCAGCCTGCTGCTGATCCTCGTCTACGTGATCCCGGCGATTCTCGACGGCAAGCCGCCGGTCGCGGTCGCGATCTCGGGCTCGCTGGCGATCGGGCTGATCGCGATCCTGCTCGCGCACGGCCGCGGCCCGAAGGCCGTCGCGGCGATGCTCGGCACGACCTCCAGCCTGCTGTTGACCGCGCTGCTGGCGGTGATCTTCACGAGCGCGACGCGGCTGACCGGCCTCTCCGGCGAGGAGGCGTTCGCGCTGCGGCTCGCCGACCCGAGCGTGTCGCTGCAGGGGCTGCTGATCGCGGGCATGATCATCGGCGCGCTCGGTGTGCTCGACGACGTCACCGTCAGCCAGTCCTCGACCGTCTTCGCGCTGCGCGCCGCCAACCCCGACCTCGGCTTCCGCGAGCTGTTCGGGCGTGCGATGGACGTCGGCCGCGACCACGTCGCCGCGACCGTCAACACGCTCGTGCTCGCCTACGCCGGCTCGTCGCTGCCGGTGCTGCTGATCTTCGCCTCGGGCGCGCTCGGCGCCGGCGAGGCGCTCAACCTGGAGCTGGTCGCCGAGCAGGTCGTCGCGACGCTCGTCGGCTCGATCGGGCTGATCGTCGCGGTGCCGGCGACGACGGCGCTGGCCGCCCTGCTCGCGCTCCACACGCCGCGCGCGGAGCTGGAGCACGAGGCCGCGCACGGCCACGCGCACACGCACTGAGCAGCCAGCCGCGCTACGCCCGGATCGTCACCGGCGTCCCCAGCGGGACCGTCTTCGCGAGCTTCACGATCGTCGCGTTGGCGACGCGGATGCAGCCGTGCGAGACGTCGCCGCCGAGCACGCTCGGTGTGTTCGTGCCGTGGATGCCGACCTGGCCGTCGCCGCCGGCGAAGCTCGTGTAGACCGGCGAGTAGGCGGAGAGGCCGAGCGCGTAGGGACCGTAGAAGCCGTCCGGGTCGGGCGGCCGCAACAGGTCGGTGACGAAGTAGCTGCCGGTCGGCGTCGGCGAGACCGCTCTGCCGACCGCGATCTTCGCGCGCAGCACGACCCGCCCGTGCTCGAACAGCAGCAGCCGGTGGGCGCGACGGCGGATCTCGATGCGGTGGTCGCTGCGCGCGAGCCGCACGTCGGCGGCGCGGACCCAGCCGCGCCCGCCGTTGGGGCGCACCGGCAGCGCGACCCGCAGCCACGCGCCGCGCCGCTGCAGCACGCGGAAGACGACCGGGAGACGCGCGCCCTCGACGGTGCGGCGCGTGATGCGGCGGGCGGGGCGAGCGCGGCCTCCGTCGCGAACCGCGCCGGCGTGGCCCGCGCCCGGCCGTCTGTAGACGACGATCGTCGCGCGCTTCCCGCGCGCGACGATCGCGCTGCCCCTGCCCGGGGTCGAAGCTGCCGCATCGGGGTCGAAGTCGGTCGCGCCGCCGGCCGCCGGGGCAGCCGCGGCGAGCGCCCCGGGGTCGCCGTCGTCGGCGCGCGCGCCGTCACCGTCGCCGCTGCCGCCGAGCCACGCGCTGAGCGCGAGCCCGGCGAGCACCGCGACGAGCACGACGGCGAGCGCTGTCAGGCGGCGGCGCACCGGATCAGCCCGTCATCGCCGGCTGGCTCGACATGCCCTCCGACGGCTGCGCGCTGCCCATCGTCGAGATGAAGCCGGTCGACTGCACGACCGCGAGCACCTCGTCCATCGTTCTCGCCGGGTTGAACGCCTCGGGCACCGGCGAGGCCGGCGACGTGCCTCCTCTCGATGCGATCGAGGCGATCCATGCGGCGTGCCGCGCCTCGACCGGGTGGATCGAGATCGCGGCCGTCAGCACGTCCTTGCTCTGGATGTTGACCGCCGCGCCCTGGTACGCCTCGACGCCGGTGTCCTCCAGCGTCAGCGCCGTTCTCCAGAACGTGTCCGCATCCGAGGTCGTGCCCTTGAAGTCGAAGCTCGGTCTTCTGACCGCCTTGCTTCCGAGCGCTCTCCGCAACGCGGCGACATGCGCGTCCTCGTGCGCGCCGACCGTTCTCGCGAAGACCGCCAGCTCTCCGCTGAGCGCCCCTCTCGCGTTCGCCTCGGCGTAGAAGGCCGCCTCGAGGTATTCGAGCGTCAGCGCGTAGTTGAGGATGTCGACGTCGCTGCCGCTCTGAGCCAGCGCCGCGCCGGGAGTGAGGATCGCCGGCACGACGACGGCGCCGCCGGCGATCGCCAGCGCGCGGCGCAGGAACGAGCCGCGCGTGACCGGGTCGACGCGCGACGCCGCCTCGCGCAGCGCGCCGTCGCGGTCGAGCTGCTCGAAGGTGGGGTGGATGCTGTCCGTCATCGCTCGCTCCCTCATTGGATGAAGCCGGTCGATCTGACCGCGTCGAGCACGGCGGTCATGTCCAGCGCTCTGCTGAAGGCGTCGGGCGCCGGCACGGGGTCGGAGCCGCTGCCGATCAGGTCGGAGACCCATGCGGCGTGACGCGCCTCGACCGCGAGGATCGCGCCGGCCGCGGCGAGCACGTCTCTCGATCTGATGTTGGGCGCCTGGCCCTGGTAGGCGGAGACGCCGGTGTCCTCCAGCGTCAGCGCCGTTCTGAGGAACGCCTCCTGCGAGGAGGTCGCGTCCATGAAGTCGAATCTCGGCGACGCGACCGCTCTGCCGCCGAGCGTTCTCTTGAGCGCGTCGACGTGCGCCTGCTCGTCGGCGTGCGCCGTTCTCGCGAACGTCAGCACGTTGCCTCTGAGGCCCGCGTCTCTCAGCGCGGAGGCGTAGAAGGCGGCCTCCAGGTACTCAAGCGTCAGCGCGTAGTTGAGGATTCTCACGTCGCCGGCGGAGAGGCCGCCCTGCGCCCCGGCGAACGCGATCGGCAGCGATCCGAGCCCGAGCCCGGCGCCGACGAGGAGGCCGCCGCGTGCGAGGAACGCGGCGCGCGTGGCGCCGCCTGTTCGCGCCGCGACATCCGCGTCGGCGCCGAGTTCACGGATCGCGCCATCGCGGTCGAGCTCGGCGAGCTTCGCCCGATCGTCCATGCTGCACTCCTTCCAGAGGATTCGGGCTTAACTGCGCGAGCCCGGCGCCGCTGGATCACTCAATCATCAGCGTGCGGCGAGCGCCTCCCGCACCTCGCGGCGACGGCGGCCGCGCTGGCGACGGCGCGCGAGCAGGCCGTACTTCGGCGACAGCAGCAGTGCCAGCACGAAGCAGCAGGAGGCGACGAGGCCCATCGCGCCCGCGATCGAGGCGTCGACCTGGAGCGCGGCGGTGTGGCCCGCGATCGCGCTGAACCAGCCGATCGCGAGCGTCACCGCGATCATCGTCACGATCCGGTCGGCGAGCAGGTAGGCGGTCGCGGCCGGCACGATCAGCAGCGTCACGACGAGTATCGCGCCGACCGACTCGAACGCGGTCACGGCCGTCACCGCGACGGCGATCAGCAGCAGCCGCGACAGCAGCACCGGCGAGATCCCGATCGTGCGCGCGAACTCCGGGTCGAAGGTCGTCGCCTTCAGCTCCTTCCACAGCAGCGCGACGAGCGCGCCGTTGGCGAGCGCGACGCCGCCGAGCAGCACGATCGAGCGCGCGACCTCGACGCCGGCGAAGCTGACCGTCTCGAACGGGGCGAAGGCGATCTCGCCGTAGATCGTCGCGTCGAGGTCGAGGTGGGCGCCGCTCGCCCACTTCGTCACGCCGAGCACGCCGAGCGCGAACAGCGCCGGGAAGACGAGCGCGATCGCGGCGTCGCTGGCGACGAGCCTCGTCGCTCTCAACCAGTCGATCGCGATCACGCAGAGGACGGCGAAGAGGCCGGCGCCGAGGATCACCGGCAGCGGCGCGCGCGTCCCGAACAGCAGGTAGACGGCGACGATCCCGGGCAGCACCGCGTGGCTGACGGCGTCGCTCATCAGCGCGACGCGGCGCAGCACGAGGAAGGGGCCGAGCAGGCCGGCGGCGGTCGCGACGAGGCCGGCGGTGATGATGATCGTGAGGTCGTCGGCGGTCATCGCGCGCCCTCGGCCGCGTAGCGCTGCAGCTCGTCGGCGTAGGCGTCGCCGAGGCTGCGGCGCAGGTCGCTGGGGTCGGGCTCGCGCGCGTCGGGCAGCTGCAGGCGCCAACCGTGCTCCAGCCACGCCGACCACAGATCGCGCCGCTCCAGCGCCGCGTGCGCGGCGGCGGCGCCGTCCTGCGAGAGGTGGACCCTGTCGCCGTCGCGCACGAGCATGCCGTCGCGGTCGAGCATTCGCAGCGCCCGTCCGACGGTCCGCTGCGAGCGGCCGCTGGCGAGCGCCAGCTCCGAGCGCGTCGGCGGCGGGCCGGCGTGGATCGTCGTCTCGAGGTCGACGAGCACCCCTTCGACGAGCGTGCGGCGGCGGTCGCGCGCGAGCTTGCGCGCGCGCCACAGCACGCCGCGGCCGGGCGCCAACAGGATCGCGAGCACGACGGCGCCGAAGCCGACGAGCACGATCACCGGCCCGGTCGGGACCTGCGCGCTCGACGCCAGCAGCGCGCCGGTGACGCCGACGGCGGCGCCGATCAGCGCCGCGAGCGGCAACAGGTGGGAGAGGCGGCCGGCGAGCTGCCGGGCTGCGACGGTCGGCACGACCAGCATCGCGACCATCAGGATCGCGCCGACGGTCCGCAGGCCGATCACGACCGCGACGACCAGCAGCATCGTCATGAAGATCTCCAGCCCCCGCACCGGGAGCCCGACGGCACCCGCGAAGGCCGGGTCGAACAGCGTCGTCTTGAGCGCGCGAAAGGCGATCGCGACGGCCGCGAGCGCGACGACGGCGAGCACCGCCATCGCGTTGAGATCGCGCTCCAGCAGCCCTGCCGCCTGCCCGAAGAGGTACTTGTCGAGGCCGGCCTGGTCGGAGTCGTTGGTCGAGGCGATGTAGGTCAGCAGCACGATCCCGAGCGAGAAGAAGCTCGACAGCACGACGCCGATCGCGGCGTCGGCTCGGATGCGGCTGGTGCGCTCGATCCCGACCATCAGCAGCGCGCCGACGAGCCCGGCGCAGGCGGCGCCGGCCAGCAGCGTCGCGTCATCCTTGGCGCCGGTCGCGAGGAAGGCGATGCAGACGCCGGGCAGCGCGGCGTGCGCGAGCGCGTCGCCGACGAGGCTGCGCTGGCGCAGCACGGCGAAGACGCCGAGCGCGCCCGCGGCGATCCCCAGCAGCGCCGCCCCGATCGCGACGACGGCGTCGCTGTAGGAGAGCGGCAGGAGGTCGATCAGCCAGCCCACGACAGCGCCTCGGCGTCGTCGGCGTCGGGGCCGGCGAGCGCGCCGGCCGCGGCGCCGTAGGCGCGCGCGAGCGTCTGCGGGGTCAGCACCTCGGCGACCGGCCCCTGGGCGATCGCGCGCACGTTCAGCAGCAGCACGTGGTCGAAGGCGCCGCGGACGGTCCCGAGGTCGTGGTGGACGACGACGACGGCGCGGCCCTCGTCGCGCAGCTCGCCGAGCAGTCTGAGGATCGACGCCTCGGTGCGCGCGTCGACGCCGGCGAACGGCTCGTCCATCAGCAGCAGCGGCGCCTCCTGCGCGAGCGCGCGAGCGATGAAGACGCGCTGGCGCTGACCGCCGGAGAGCTGGCCGATCTGGCGGCCGGCGTAGGCGCTCATGCCGACGCGCGCCAGGCAGTCGTCGACGATCGCGGCGTCGCCGCGCGGCACGCGGCGGAACCAGCCGGCGCGCGGGTAGCGGCCCATCTCGACGACCTCGCGCACGGTGATCGGGAAGTCCCAGTCGACGGCGTCGCGCTGCGGCACGTAGGCGATCCGCTCGCGCACGGCGCCGATCGGCTGCCCGTCGACGAGCGCCTGGCCGGCGTCGGACGGGATCAGGCCGAGCGCCGCCTTCAGCAGCGTTGACTTGCCGGCGCCGTTGGGTCCGACGATCGCCGACAGCGCGCCGGTCGGGAAGCTCGCGTCGACGTCCCACAGCACCGGGCGCGCGCCGTAGGAGACGGTGAGGCGGCGCAGCTCGAGTGCGGCCGGCGCGGTCATCGCAGCGCCTCGGCGATCTTGTCGGCGTTGGCTCTGACCATCCCGATGTACGTTCCTTCCTCGGTGCCGTCGTCGCCGGCGGCGTCGGTGAACAGCTCTCCGCCGACGGTCGCGTCGGCCCCTCGCTCGCGCGCCGCGGCGAGCACCGCGTCGATCGTCTGGCGCGGCACGCTCGACTCGACGAAGACCGCTCTGACGTCGCGCTCGGCGATCACCTCGGCGACCCGCTCGACGTCGGCGGTCGTCGCCTCGGCGACGGTCGAGATCCCCTGGATCGCGTGGACGTCGATGTCGTAGGCGGCGCCGAAGTAGGCGAACGCGTCGTGTGAGGTGATCAGCACGCGGCGGCTGCGCGGGATCTCGGCGATCCGTCTGGCGACGTAGGCGTCCGTCGCCGCGAGCTCCTGCTCGTAGGCGGCCAGCCGTTCGCGGTACTCGGCGGCGTGGGCCGGATCCTTGCGCTCCAGCGTCCGCGCGATCGTGCGCGCGACGTGCTGCCAGTTGCCGACGTCGAACCAGACATGCGGGTCGTGGCCGTCGCTGCCGTCGGGCGGCTCGCGCAGGTCGGCCTCGGGGATGCCGGCGAAGACCGCTTGCGTCGTCTGGCGTTCGTCGAGCTGCTCCAGCAGCTCGCCCATCTTGCCCTCGAGGTGGAGCCCGCCGTAGAAGATCACGTCGGCGTCGCGCAGGTCCTTCACGTCGCGCGCGCTCGCCTTGTAGAGGTGGGGGTCGACGCCGGCCCCCATCAGACCGGTCACCTCGACGCGGTCACCGCCGATCTGGCGGACGGTGTCGGTGATGAAGTTGGTCGTCGTCGTGACGGCGACCTTGCGGTCGGCCGGCACCGTCGCGCCCGCCGCGACGCCGGCGCCACCGCCGGCACAGCCGCCGAGCGCCGCCGCGAGCGTCCCAGCGAGCACGATTGCGGCGCACGTCGCAAACAGGTTTCGCAGCTGGCGCAAGTTCATCGCCGGTCGAACTTAGCATAGATTTTGGCTTGCCAAAAAACTCCGTTCAGCGGCGTGTCGGGCGCGGAACCGCCGCACAGGCGAGCAGCGCCGCGACCGCCACTCCGGCACAGACCATGAAGGCGGCCGTGAAACCGCCGGCGCCATGCGAGCCCTCCTCCGCGATCACGAGCGCGGCGACGACCTGGCTGCCGAGCGCCCCGCCGATCGTGCGCAGCGTCGTGTTGATGCCGGTCGCCTCGCCGGTCTGCGACTGCGGGACGCCGCTGACGATCAGGTTCGCCAGCGACGTCAGCGCGAAGGTCAGCCCCAGCCCGTAGGCGAGCAGCATCCCGATGTAGACCTGCCACGGCTCGTCATGCACGAACGCCAGCATCGCCAGCCCTGCGATCAGCGCCACGACGCCGAGCACCAGCGGCAGGCGCGCGCCGGTGCGGTTGCCGAGCGCCCCCGCCAGCGGCCCGGCGACCAGCCCTGACAGCATCGCCGGCAGCAGGTAGAGCGCCGAGCCGGTCACGCTCGCGTCGAAGCCGTAGCCGGCGACCGCCGGGTCGGCCTGCACGAAGCGCGGCACGAGGTACGACATCGAGTACATGCCGAACCCGACCGTCACGCCGACGGCATTGACCGTCCAGACCGAGCGCCGCGCCAGCAGCCGCAGGTCGATCAGCGGCTCGCGCCGCCCCAGCTCCCAGCGCGCCCACGCGACCAGCAGCGCCGCGCCGCCGAGCACCAGCGCGAACGTCCCGGGCGCCAGCCAGCCCCACTCGCGGCCCTGTGAGATCGCCAACAGCAGCGGCAGCAGACCGCCGGCCATCAGCAGCGCGCCGACCCAGTCGACGTCGACCTGCTCGCGCGGCGGCGATCTCGGCACGAACAGCCGCACCCCGGCGATCGCGATCAGCGGCATCGCGATCCCGAGCCAGAAGATGCCGTGCCACGAGATGTGGTCGACGATCGGGCCGCTGAGCACCAGCCCGGCGGCGCCGCCGATGCCGAAGCTGCCCGACAGCAGGCCGATCGCCGACGACAGCCGCGCCGGCGGCAGCGCGTCGCGCGCGATCCCGAAGGCGAGCGGGAAGATCGCGCCGCCGAGCCCCTGGATCACGCGCGCGACGATCAGCACCGGCAGCGACGGCGCGAGCGCGCCGAGCAGGCTGCCGGCGGCGAAGATCGCCAGCACTCCGACGAGCATCCGCTCCTTGCCGTACAGGTCGCCGAGCCGCCCCAGCACCGGCGTCGAGACGGCCGTCGAGAGCAGGAAGGCGGAGATCAGCCACGCGACCCCGCCGGCGTCGCTGCCGAGATCGCGCTCGATCTGCGGCAGCGCCGGCACGACCATCATCTGCATCGAGGCATAGGCGAGCGACGCGAGCGTGAGGCTCGCGATCACGGGCCAGCTCCGCCGCGCGGAGGTCGCGGCGGCCATGCCCGAGACGATAGGGATCGCGTGGTCTCGGTCGCCCCCTCGCCGGTCGCGAGCGGACGCCCGGCGGGCAGCGGCGACCGGCGCGCGGGCCCGCGCGCGGCCCGTATGCTCGCGCCGTGGAAGCCCCGCCGTCCGTCCCGGCGCCGGCACCCCGTTCCCGGCGCACCAGCTCCAACCACGTCGCCGACGCGCTGCGCGCCGCGATCGACAGCGGCCACCTGCCCGACGGCGCCGAGCTCAACCAGGTCGAGCTGGCGGCCCACTTCGGCGTCTCGCGCGTGCCGGTGCGCGAGGCGATCCGGCTGCTGCAGGCCGAGGGGCTCGTCGAGGCCGCCGCCCACAGACGGGCCGTCGTGCGCGGCCTCGACCTCGCCGGCCTGGCCGAGTCCTACGAGGTGCGGGCGCTGCTGGAGGGCCACCTGACCGAGCTGGCCGTCCCGCACGTGGATCGCTCGCGGCTGACGCGACTGGGACGGCTCAACCGCGCGATGCGCAGCGAGGGCGACGAGCTGCGCTGGCTCGCGCTCGACGCGGAGTTCCATCGCACGCTCTACGAACCGGCCGGCAGACCGGGCGCGCTCGAGATCGTGGCGCAGCTGCGCCGGCGCGCGGAACGCTACGTGCTGATGCGCAGCAGACCGTTCGCAGTCGAGGGCACGCGCCACCTGACGCGCGAGCACGCCCAGATCGTGCGGATGGCGCGCGCCGGCGAGGCGGCGAACGCGCGCGCCGCCGTCGAACGCCACCTGCTGCGGCTCTGCGACGCGATCTTGAAGCTGCCGCACGAGCCGCCGGAGAGCAGCATGGCGCGCCGGCCCCGTTGAATCGACCGCAACCCGGTGCAAAGCTCGTCGCTCCAGACCGGACGACCAGCCCGGTCGCGGAGAGAGGAGTCGGTCATGGCCGACAGGATCATGTGTGTGACCTGGGGTCGCACCGTCCCGGGCCGCGAAGCACGCGCGTTGGAGGTCTTCAACGACGCCGTCGCCTATTACACGGGCCTCAGAGAGGAGGGGCGGATCGAACGCTTCGACCTCGTCATCCTGACCCCCAACGGCACCGAGGGCGGGATGATGCTGCTGCACGGCAGCCACACCCAGCTCGACGCGGTCAAGGAGGACGACCGCTTCGAGCGGATCATGGTCGACGCCGGCATGGTCGTCGAGAACCTGCGGCTGCTCGACGGCTACGTCAACGAGGGCATCGCCGAGCCGATGGGCCGCTTCCAGGACGCGATCGCGCACCTGCCGCATCCCGTCTCCGCCTGATCGACGGCATCAGCGATTCGACTTGGCGGCGCCGCGGCGGCGCGCGAAGGTCGTCTGCTCCTCCCCGACTGCGAAGGAGCACCAAGATGTCCGTCACCCCCGCTGCCGCGGTGCCCGCCACCAGCGACGACCGCTTCGTCGCCGACGTGCTCGAATCCGAGCTGCCGGTGCTCGTCGACTTCTGGGCGCCGTGGTGCCCGCCCTGCCGCGCGATGAGACCGCTGCTGGCCGAGCTGGACGGGCAGCGCGACGACCTCCGCGTCGTCTCGCTGAACGTCGACGAGCACCAGGCGACGGCGATCAGATACTCGATCCTGTCGATGCCGACGTTCATCCTCTTCCGCGCCGGCGCGCCGATCCTGACGCTCGTCGGCGCGCGGCCGAAGGCGCGCCTGCAGCGCGAGCTGTCAGCCGTCCTCTGAGGCCGGCGCGAGGCCGGGCGGCGGCGGGCCGGGCGGCGGCGCCGCGAGCGCCGCGCCGAGGTGGGCCCGCAGCAGCTCGGCGGCCGG